>JAQSXD010000435.1 GCA_029266295.1 Bacillota bacterium
GTCATTGATTCTGTCATGGTTGAGCAGGCACCGTAAACACCTAAAAATGGAATTGCCAGATCTCTTGCCATATAGGACGACGACATAATCTGATTAATCAAATCTCCGCTTAAAATGATATCGACCTGATCCTTTTCCAGCCCTGACTGCTGCAGCGCCATAAGCAACGACTGTTTCAGCATTTTACTCTCGGATTTTTCCCAAGTTTTTTCTCCATAAGTGTCTTCTTCCAAAATGGTATCAAACCATTTTGCCATGGGTCCCTTACCTTCTTTTTCTCCCACCAGGGCATGCGCCCCTATGATCCTAGGCATTGAAGAAAATTGTAACGTCTGTTTGCCCACTTTGTTCTTCATCGTTTGCCTCCTATTCCATAAAATAATAGATCATTCCGATCAAAGCGCTCACTGTGATTCCGCAAACAAGCACCGCTCCAGCAAGGCTGAAGAGCTTTGCACCCACACCTAGAACCGGGCCTTCCTTTTTATATTCCATTGCGGGTGCCACCATGGAATTTGCAAATCCGGTAATTGGCACAAAGACACCTGCTCCTGCGAATTTTCCGATGGTGTCAAAAACACCAAAGCCTGTTAGTAGCTGCGCAATGCAAATAAGAAGTATCGTAACATAAGCGCCTGCGGTCTTTTCACTTAGACCTTTGTCCATCAATAGATTTTGTATATATAAAGCTGCTGCACAAATACTTCCACCCACAAGAAATGCCTTAAAGCTATTAGAAAAATATTTTGGCTTTGGTGTAAACTGTTTCACATATTGCTCATATTGCTTCGTTACCTCTTTATTGGGCTTTTTGCTTTGCTCTTGCGGCGGCTGCTGTGGTTGTTTCTGTTGTTTTTTCGACATGTTCCATCTCCTTCTCCAGTGATTCAGATTGATGTCCTTTGTTATTCCTTCAATATTGCTTTCAGCGATATTTCCTACATAATAAAATAGGAAGTTTTTCTTATTGTTACCACTCCGCATGAAATAATTTATCAATTCAATAGCGTTACATTGTTTTTTTGTGGTAAAATACTAAATACTATTTAGAATTAAAAGGTCACAATTACCCTAAAATGACAGTTATAAATTTAACGTTAAGGAGATATTGCATGGTGTTTTCCATACTAGCCATTAACCCAGGATCAACCTCAACGAAACTCGCCCTATATAGGAATGAAACGCTTATTTTTTCTGAGCAGGCGGAGCATTCCGACGATGATTTTGCAGGAATCACAGAGGTACTCGATCAATTAGAATATCGCTTGGAAATAATTCTTTCAATTCTAAACAAACATCAGACGCCTCTGAGCGAACTTGACGCAGTTGTCGGACGAGGAGGTCTCCTTCCCCCTGTCAAAGCCGGAGGCTATCTTGTCGACGAGAAGTTAAAAGAGATCATAAATAGCGGAACCCTTTCTCCCCATGCGTCAAATCTCGGCGCTTTGCTGGCGGACAAAATTGCAACGCCGCTTGGAATTCCTGCCTATATTTATGATTCGGTATCCTCAGACGAATTTAAGGAAATCGCCATGATTACCGGCATTCCTGAATATCTGCGGCATAGCCAATGCCACGTGCTCAACGCAAAGGCGATGGGAAGAAAAGCTGCTGCACAGCTGGAAAAGCGATATGAAGACCTAAATCTGATTGTAGCTCATTTAGGCGGGGGAATTTCCATCGGGATTCATGAAAAGGGAAGAATCGTCGATGCCATCGGTGATGATGCCGGGCCCTTTTCTCCCGAAAGAACAGGAAGCCTTCCACTTCTTTATATCGTCGATTTGTGTTACTCCGGAAGATACACGAAGAAGGAGATGACTAGAAAAATCAGAGGACTAGGCGGTATCAAGGCGCATCTTGGTACGCATGACTGCAGAGTCGTTGAGCAGATGATCTCCCAAGGGAATGAAAAAGCAAAACTGGTCTATGAAGCAGAGGCTTATCAGATCTCCAAAGGAATCGGAGAACTTGCACCGGTATTAGATGGAAAAATCGATTATATCATCCTTACCGGCGGAATCGCTTATTCTGAAATGATGACAGAAATGATCCGAAAAAGAGTGGAGTTTATTGCTCCGGTGATCGTAATGCCCGGCGAAATGGAAATGGAAGCCCTTGCATTAGGTGCGCTGCGTATATTGCGAGGCGAAGAAATTCCTTCAATCTTTTAAAATGACAGAAAGTATAATATAAGGAGGCGAAATACAAGAAATGACAAACAAATTTAATACTGTAGACGAATACATTGAGCAGTTTGCACCGGAAATTCAGATACAGCTTCAGCAGATTCGGAAAACTATTTTTGAGGCTGCTCCAGAAGCGACAGAAAAAATCAGCTGGCAAATGCCTACCTTTACCTTGAATGGGAATCTGGTACACTTTGCCGCGCACAAAAACCATATTGGATTTTATCCCGGTCCCAGCGGCATTGAGGCATTCCAGGAACGTTTTGGAAACTACAAAAGTTCAAAGGGTGCCGTGCAGTTTCCAATAAAGGATCCATTGCCTCTTGGGTTGATAGCAGAAATCGTTCGTTTCAGAGTACTTGAAAATACAAAATAAGATCATCTTGCCTTTCTGCCGTCGAAATAGGAGCAGCGATGAAAATAAAGAAGATCCTGGTTCCATAGTCTTCGATATTCCGAGGTCTTATTTCTGATGAGTTTCACTGGATTTCTAACTGCCTCAATCAGATAACCCACCTGTTCCGAAGGATCTCGGAAGCACTCCCAGTCACAATCTCTGCAAGCCCGTTTTTCTTTCAATTTTTTTATGTCCAGTTCATAGAGCTTGCCAAGGTTTTCTTTGCCTCGATACCCACAGGGATAGGTATTCCCTTCTTTCGCATCAACATAGAAGAAATCAATCCCTCCTCGGCACGGCAGAGAATCGTCCGAATAACCGCTATATTGCCGAATCAGAGAATAGAGGGAAACAAGAGGAGTGAAAATCCTGATCTCATCTCTGAATTTTGGAATGGTATCCATCAATGCTTTAAAAATCTGCACCTTTTCAGCATCCGAAAATGATACCAGATTGCTGGCAGATGCCGCACCGTAGACTAGGTTACCAGCGGGAGCCGCTCCAGATACCTGTCCGCCGTCAGTAGCTCCACCGTTAACGGCGGCGTCACCACTGGCTGAATCCTCCTCAGGAATGCTCATGGGATTCCCTATAAAACTCATCCTGTTTGATCATCTTTTCAGAAATCTTCCCCAAGCCGCCGATATTTCGATTGATCCCCAGATTGGCAGCAGGGTAAATCCCGTATTCATGGAAGATCGGGAGGGCAATTTCAATCCCCCGAATTACCCCGGGCAAGCCCCTCATATGCTCATGCGTTCTGGGATCTGCAGAATCGATGCTGATCCAGAGATTTCGTAGATTTGTCCTTGCCAGCTTCTCCGCAAGGTTGTGGATCTCATAAACATATTCCTGGCGCCGCCAGTTGGAAAAAAGATATCCATTCGTTCCTGTACGTATCAATGGTATTTTTTTGAAAGATGCATATTGAATCAGTTCGATGAGTTCGTCCAAAAAAAGAAATGGTTCTCCTCCGGTAAAGGACAATGCCTGTATCTTTTGCTCCGCTGCTGCATCGATGATCCTGCATACTTCTTCCTTTGAAAGCTTTGACCGCTCATATTTTTCTGTTTTTCTCATACTGCATTGCGGACACAAAGCATTACATACATCCGTATACTGAATAATCAGCTGCCCTGGAATTCTCCCCTGCAGAATCGGCAATACCGCATCGGAATATACTATTGAGCTGCGGCCTTTCTCTTTCGTCATTTAAGTCCTCCTTATCCCCTTCCCACAGAATAATAACGAAACCCCATATCTGTCATCATTCTGTCACTATAAATATTTCTAAGATCGAAAAAGTAGCTTCCTGCCATTCCCGTTTTCATCCGATCAAGATCTAAGCTGCGAAATTGATTCCATTCGGTGAAAAGAATCACAGCATCAGCACCTTCTGCAGCATCATATTCATTATCACAATATTTTTCAATGATCATCTCGTTCTCCCGAAAACAAGCAGCCGCTTTCTCCATGGCTTTTGGGTCGTAAACTCTGAAGATCGCTCCTTCAGAGGCAAGTTCCTTCATAATTGTAAGCGAAGGCGCTTCCCGCATATCATCTGTATTATTCTTGAAGGAAAGTCCCAGAATGCAGAAGCATTTTC
>JAQSXD010000436.1 GCA_029266295.1 Bacillota bacterium
TAACCTTTGACTCCGAGCTTTGCGATCTCTTGTGTTACGGCTTCCGGGTTCAGACCGAGATCGATTAGCGCAGCGATGCTCATGTCGCCGCTAATTCCGGCAAAGCAGTCAAAATAAAGGATTCTATCCATTCCAATCTCCTTGTGTATTGTTACACATTTAAGTATTAAGCAGCGAACCCTATCACGGGGTTCACTGGAATTTTACAATTGATTAATTTTCGCGGCTAGATGACCTGCTCCAAAGCCGTTGTCAATATTAACGACAGCAACGCCGGCGGCGCAGCTGTTGAGCATGGTCAGCAATGCTGAAATACCGCCGAAGTTTGCTCCATACCCTACACTAGTGGGTATGGCTATGACAGGCTTGTCCACAAGACCGCCCACCACACTGGCAAGCGCTCCTTCCATCCCCGCTGCAACGATAACCACATTGGCAGCCCGAATACGGTCCAGCTTGCTAAACAATCTGTGTATTCCTGCAACGCCCACGTCATAGATCCGATCCACTTTATTTCCCATCACTTCAGCGGTAATCGCTGCCTCTTCCGCTACAGGAATATCAGAAGTTCCAGCGGTGACCACAGCAATGATTTTATCAGAACGAAGTGTCATGTTGTTTCTGACAACAATCACTCTGGCCTCTGGGTGATATACAGCCTCCGGAACAACTTCCGCAACTGTTTCATAAACCTCCCGGGAAGCTCTTGTGGCCAGGATATTGGCATTGCTCTCCTTCATCCTGTCCATGATGGCTGCCACCTGATCCGGCGTTTTCCCCTCACAATAGATCGTCTCGGGATGGCCTGTACGAATATTCCTGTGCTCATCTATATTGGCAAATCCGATATCCTGAAAGGGCAATTCCTTCAGCTGCTCCACAGCCGCTGAAATGGATACCTCTCCCTTGGCTACCTTGTCTAAAATACTGGTTAAGTATGTTTGATCCATGTTTCTCTCCCCATATTGTTAAAGAGTACTAGAAAATTTTATATGATATCCGGTAAAATGTCAAAATATATCTATTTTCTGGTCTGCAAACTAAGTGGGAGCTCAAGGCCGGAACACTCCATTAATTTTTCATTGAGAAACAGCTCCCTAGGCGCTCCATCTGCAACTACTTCTCCCCGGTTCATGATGATAACTCTGTCACACAGGTCAAGCACCAGATCCAGATCGTGAGTCGCAATCAATTTTGTATGGGGCAATTGTTCCATCGCCAATATGAAGTTCCTTCTGCTCTTAGGATCCAGATAGGAACTGGGTTCGTCCAGCAATAATACATCCGGAGCCATAGCCAAAACAGCAGCGATGGCAACGTTTCTCTTCTCTCCTCCAGAGAGCTTATGTGGCGCCCTGTCCTTAAGATGCCCGATCTTCATGATTTCTAACGCGTTGTCGGCCAGTTCCTTTATTTTTTCCGGTGGATAGCCGAAATTTCTAGGTCCGAATGTAATGTCATCATAAACCCTGGCCATAAATAGCTGATCATCTGGATTTTGAAATACAAAGCCCACCTTTTTCCGGATTTCTTCTAAGGTTCCTTTTCCGACTGCCTTGCCATCGATCTCAATTTGACCCTCCATCAGGTTATGTAGTCCAACAATCAGTGCCAGTAAGGTTGACTTTCCTGCACCATTTGCTCCCACTACTGCAACATTGCTTCCTTTTTGAACATCAATCGTGACGTTATTCAATGCCCGGTTTCCGTCTGGGTAACAGAAGCTGATATTTCTTATCGTTATCACGCCGGAACTCCTTCCATATTTTATATCTTCACCGCATTTCCGCAGTAATCCGCTTTGTATTATTCATTATTATTGACCGAAAAGTCTTCCGATTATCAACCTGAGATTGCACCATCGGAAGATAAAAAAACTGGTGCAGAGTCCAAAGCAGAAAATCAAATCCGATGTTCTTGCGCTGTGAGATCGAGCGAAATGATAGTCACCATCAAAACCCCTGCATTTCATCGCGAGATATACTCTTTCTGCCCGGCCATAGCTTCTCAGCAGAAGCTGACCCAAAAATGTTCCCATATGGTCAAGCGCTATTCCTTTCTGCTTGACGGATCTTAAGTGGTATGCATTCATCATGCTGGAAGCCTCCGATATTAGAATGGTCAGATAGCGAACGGTCAGCATCAGCTGCATGACAAAAATTTTCGGCACTCTGATTCGAACAAGCTGCCTTGCAAGCTGATCCATCGGTGTTGTAGCAACCATGATCAGAACAGCCATAACCGTAAGCACTGTCTTCAGAAGGATGGACAAAAAGGAAAGAAGGCCATAGGAAACGGGAATACCAGTCAGTATGAATGCCGTCTCGCTGTCTAGAATGGGATTGGACAGACCTGCAAAAAAAGAAAAAGGCAGTGCGATCAATAATCGTGAAAGCACTGATTTATATGGAATTTCTCCAATTGCCATCATCAGGATCGGATAGATAAAAAACGGAATCAATCCACTGATTTGATGACGTTCAAAGGAGATTACAACCACCAGAAAAAAGATGGTTGTAATCATTTTCGCCATGGGATGGATCCGGTGAAGTACTGTAGACCCATCCGACAGCTCCTCCAGAGACTGTATTTTATTCAGTGAATCTGTTAGCTTTGACATTTTACCTTCTTCTTCTTCGTTCTTGTAATCAGATAGCCTGTCAGGGCTGCGAGGCCAAGGGTGATACCGCCTCCCACGATTCCTGAGACAGAGGTTCCAGCCGCAGCGCTTTCCTCACTTCCGCCCTTAAACCCGTAATCCGGCAGGAAGGCAAAGATTTGCTGAATGCCGGCCGCAGCATTGTGCGCGGCACTGTCAGATTCAAGTTCTGCCGTGCCTGCCACTCCCTCCATGGACCATTCCAGTCCGTCAGGGTTGCCGGATGCAAACAGTGAAACAAAACCACCGATTACGATTGCCACTGCCAAAAGAATGACAATGACCTTCCGGCTCTGCATCTTAGGGTTAGTGACCTCCGTATTGTACCCATCTAGAAGTATGGGATTTGATTTTAATACAAAGCTTAGCACCGCAGCCGTCGCAATGCCCTCGCCAAGACCGATCGCCAGGTGGATGGGCTGCATAAGAAGCACAAAGGAGACAAAGGGAAGCTCGGTAATTCCAGAGATCAGCGTCTCCAAAACCACAGC
>JAQSXD010000437.1 GCA_029266295.1 Bacillota bacterium
GTCGGGTCAATCTTGTTGATGTCGCCAATTCCATCCCTGGTTAATGTTGGTATACCCCTTATCCACAATAAGTGTCTTCAGATGTTGGGCCCAGCGCGCCATACCTGTGCTGATATCCCAATCCATGCTACTGCTTGCCACAACCTGGCCGAACGGCCGGATGCCAATAGGTAAGATTGACGGCCGAGCCCGTGTATTGCAAGCTGAAGTGTTTTTTCGAGAGACTTGTAATTCAGGTCGACGTAGTTTTCGGATCTATACAAAAGCTCGTATAATCATCCGTAAACGTAATGAATTTACAACTTTTCATGAGTGCTTTGGATGCGTTCCAAGTATGATAGAGTGGGTTCGCCCTTCTCACGTAAACGAAGTTATAGCGATCTGTTGAATGAATTTTGAATCCCTGTTTCCAGCTATCCTTGCAAAACTGAACGTCTTCCCCAATTGAGATAGGATGAAACCTTACTCGGTCGTAAACCTTTCTTTTCACAATTTTTTTGCCGCCGCATACCCAATTCACATATTTGTTCTCCTGATTAGGGAATCGCAGGTAAAGAGCGCGATCTTTTTCGAAATAAGTAAAGTGCGTTTTTTTTCCGATAATATCGGCGCCCGTTTTCTCAAATCCTGACATCATCTGAGAAATATATTGAGGTCCATAATAGTCATCGTCGTCAAAGGTTGCAATATAATCATATTTTGTTTTATCAACTGCAAAATTCAGACAATCGCCCAAGGATAATTGTTCTGGAAGCTGATAAATGAAAATGTTGGGAGCACCCTTCAGTTTGCTTTGCCACTTTTTCAGTTCCATGTTATCTTTATTTAATATGATGATCAACTCTTTAATGGACCAAGCTTGATTCTGATAGTTTTTAAAAATATTATTCATAAAAATCGGCTTGTTCGTACAAGTGATAACCGATACTCCTTTAGAAACTGAATTGGTAATCAGGGAAGTTGGCATCTCATTCCTTCCTTTCTCTACTAATAGGTCTTGTAGATGTGATCCCCTACCCGAATCGCTAATGCAATAGTTGTAAGCGTAGGATTTACCGCAGCTGCTGAGGGGAGGATGCTGTTGTCGGCAGCGTAAAGGCCGGAATTACCGTAAATCTGGCCATATCGGTTCGCAGCCGATTGTGAGGGATCAATACCAATGCGGCATGTTCCAGTTTCGTGGTAATCCTTGCCGGGTTCCATCAATTTTTCATAGACTGACTTTGCTCCGAGAGTCTTGAGAACATGTTTTACAGCCACTCTCATTTGGCGGATAACTTCCAGATCACGGTCGGAATATGAAAAATCAATTTTTATCTTCGGGACACCAAATTCATCTTTATTGTTCGGATCTAAAGTCAGTTTATTATCAAAATGGGACTCTACTTTGCCGAAGCAAACCATACTGATTGATCGTTTACTTATATATAATTGCAATTGATAAGGGGTTTTGTCCGTTTGTGGTATTAAGATCCGTATTTCTTTCACAATGGTCCCAAATCGTTCACCACTAAATTCTCCTTTTGCTTTAATAAAAGAATGAGTGGTCAAATAGTGTCCGAAAGCTTTCCCATGTAATCCGGAATGAAGTAAGATTCGTGGGGTTTCCAACGCCCCCGCGGCCAAAACGATTTTGTTGGCATATAATTTATATATTTTTTTGTTTGAATCAGCTACCGTTAATTCTATGAGTTTGCTTTCTAGCATTCTTAGTTGTAAAAGACGAGACTTGATCGCCAAATCAAACGGTTGCTGCTCCCAAGCTTTTCTCAAGAAACAGATCGAGCTAAAGGTTTGTCCGTCTGAAGCTGCCTGTGGTATTGTTCTCGCTCCTTCAAAGCCGTTTAATTGAAGCAATTGCAGGATTTCCCGGGTTTGAGGTGATATTCCTGATGGAAGAATCCCCATGATTCTTTCGGCAATATCGTAATAGTGATCCATTTCTTTCTTGGATATCGGCCAGTCGGAAAAATCCGATGCATGCATTCTGGGAGTGACTGCCCCCCAGAATAATGTCCTGCCGCCTAGCGCTAAAATCTGCTCCGCTCCTGAAAAGCGAGGGAGCCGCTTTCCTATAGGGCTGGAAACTTTAGAGAATATGTTTTTCCAATTCCCTTTTAATTGGGGGAAATTATAGACATGTGCCGGTAACACGAAGTCACCTGCTTCTATCATCCCAATTTTTTTCCTAGCTTTTAGCCACTTTTCGGATAATCTCCACAGAACCGCACCACCGCCAGCTCCTGAACCGACAATGATTACATCATATTTTTTTTCGCTCATTAGTTCGAGGGACTTGAAGGGTATATCGAATGTATTTTGCCGTCTATCCACTATCAATATCTTTCCTTTCCGCTTTTAGGATAACCAGTTACTTTGGTTACTTCTGTTATTGTATGTTTTCTTTGAATATTAGGAAATGGATACTTACATTAGTAGAAATGCACATTTATTAGTTTTCAATCCAGTGAACCCTATAATTCATTTCTATATTATTCGTATTAGGAATATTTTGGCGGAAGAGCTGAGGGGATTCCTGAACATTGATGATTTATTTAAACAGATTCATGATCATATAAATCGACAAGAAATTTATTTAGAAGTTGATAAAAATGCCCTCTTTGGAAAAGTAAGGATCCGGACGCATTTTTATGGAATGGCGGGGGACTAACTCGAAAGCAATTTAACGATATTAAAAATAAATACGGATTTATATACGTAAGTATATTCTCAAATCTTGGAGCACTGAAAGAAAAAACGATCCATACAAATACAGAATGGATTGTTGCCGGAGCTTTTGAATCCTTTGCGGAAGATACAATTGTAATGTGGAGCAAGGTAGATGATAGTAAGAATTACGAAATTATTTATGTCAAGATTTGTTAGAATATTGGCGAAATCATTTACAGAGGGTTATCAAGTCGGCTCTGCTAGAAAACGAACTACTAGTAAGAGGCCACTGGAACGAAAGTGTTCCAGTGGCCTGCTTAGGCAATCATTCATTCTTCCATTTGCCAGGATTCCTGCAAGTCCGCAACGCTTTGGCTCAAATCAGACTTAGCTTCGGCTGAAATATGATCCTGCATGGGAGGATTGTTCAAAAGCTTTAAAAAATTTTCCAGATGCTTGGCCGCCTCGGCC
>JAQSXD010000036.1 GCA_029266295.1 Bacillota bacterium
TCATTAGTTGTGTAGAATACTATTTGAATTGAACCGCCCAGTGCCGAACGGCAAGCTGGGTGGTGTGAGAGGGGGAATTAATTTCCCCCTACTCGATTATTGCTTGTATAATTGATGAAGTGGCACGATTTTATTATGCTTCAAAAATCGCAGATGCTTTTTTCATTACCTCGGAGATAGGTAGCTGCTGAGGACAGTGCTCTTCGCAGGCTTTGCATTCTACACATAGTGACGGTCTGGCCTTTGGTGAGATCCACATGTTGAAATCAGCAGAGATTTTGGGATTTCCGTCAAACAGGAACCAATCGTTATAATAACCGATGGTTTCCGGTATATTAACATTTACAGGACATGGCATGCAGTATTTGCAGCCGGTGCAGGAATACTGGATCAAGTTGTTGTATTCCTTTGAAACTTTTGCGACGATCTCCAGCTCTTTCTCGCTCAGGCTGCTGGGCTCTGCCTCATTCATGATCCGGATATTTTCTTCAACCTGTTCTCGGGTGGTCATACCGCTGAGAATCGTCAGCACTTCCGGGAAATCTGTTACCCAGCGGAGTGCCCATTCTGCCGGTGTTCTTTTTACTGGTGCCTGATCCCAGTATGCCTGAATGCTCTCAGGCAGCTTATCTGTAAGCTTGCCGCCCTTAAGTGGCTCCATGATGATGACTGGAATGTTCATAGAGCCGGCCAGTTTTAAGCCTTTCACACCCGCCTGGAAATCGGCGTCCATGAAATTGAGCTGGATCTGACAGAAATCCCAGGGGTAAGCCTTGATTACCTCTTCAAAGAGGGGGTATTCGTCATGGAAGGAAAACCCGATGTGTTTAATTTTCCCTTCAGCCTTCTTCCTTTCCAGAAAAGCCAGCGTATTGAACTTTTTTGCTCTGTCCCAGATGGGACCGGTGATATTGTGTACCAGATACATATCGATGCAGTCCACGTCGAGCCGCTTCAGCTGCTCGTCAAATATTTTCTCAAGATCCTGCTCTGTTTTTGCAAACCAAACCGGCATCTTGTCAGCTAGAAATACCTTTTCCCGATATCCGTCTTTCAGAGCTTTTCCTGTCACAACCTCGCTGAAGCCGTTATGGTACATATAAGCGGTATCTACGTAATTAACGCCGCTGTCGATGGCGTAACGGATCATGCGGATGGCTTCCGCCTCGTCGATCTTCGAAAAATCGCCGTCAACGATGGGCAGTCTCATGGTGCCGAAGCCTAGTAAGGAGATTCTTTCTCCCGTTTTCATAAAGGTTCTATATTTCATATATATCCCTCCTGCCTTTCTGTAAGTATGATTAAGAGAGTAATCGCAATTAAGTGTATCTGTGGCGTATCAGCGATGATAGCACCATAAAAAGCACAGCTTTTAATGGTAGGGCCATCTGCGTTTTCGGCATGGATGTGGCCTTAATAAGCCGAAATTCTCGGAGGGCACTAAATCTGTATAATAATCGCTATTTAAGTGTATCAGCGATTATTATACCATAACTCCCCAGAATTAATATATAATAATACTATCGTGAATAACTTGAATTACAGGAGATATGGTAAATGATCAAAATAAAATTAGATGAATTTCTGGAAAAAGCGCTTGTGAATTATGATCTTCCTGGGTTGTCCATCGGTGTTTGGACCTTTGAAAGTGCAAAGAGACCTTCGGAAGGTCTGCTTTACCGGGGAGCAGCGGGTTTTAAGGATTTGGAACGTGGTGAGAAACTGATCCCAGAGCATGTTTTTCACATGGCATCGGTAACAAAGCTTTTCGTTGGAACATCAATCCTTCAGCTTTGGGAACAAGGCCTTTTGGATCTGGATGGTTTGCTGATTGACTATCTTCCATGGTTTGAAATGAAGGATGAGCGATATCGCCAAGTAACAATTCGTCATCTGCTCAGTCACACCGCAGGCATGCCGGATGTTAAGGATTATGGCTGGGATCGGCCTGAGACCGATGAGCGCGCGCTGGAACGTTATGTAAAATCACCGGAGGTGAGAGACGGCTCACTTCTTTGGAATCCGGGAGAGGGCAAGTTTGCCTACAGCAATATTGGCTATGAGATTCTGGGGACTGTGATTGCAGCAGTGTCAGGAATTTCTTTCGAGGCATATGTCAAGAAAAATATTTTTGATCCACTTGAAATGAATGACTCCAAACTGCTGTCCTTCGAGCGTGGAATTTATCGGGAAGATGGGATTTGGGACCGGAATTTGTCCATTCCCCATGAGAAGAATCAGGAAAAACAGATTGTCAGAGGGAAGCACTATCCATACAATCGTGCCCATGGTCCAAGCTCGACATTGACTTCAAACGTCCTGGATATGGAAAAATGGGCGGAGGGCCATCTTGAATATCGGCTTCTGAAAAAGGAAACCTATGAAAAAGCATGGGAGAAGCAGGCATTGGTTCCCAATAATGGGGAACATATTTGCCTCAGCTGGTTCCGCAGGGAACAGAATGGATCTGTTCTCTATGGACATGAAGGAAATGACGATGGATTCAGAGCCAGCTTCTGGCTTTGCCCGGAAAAAGCGCTTTCGATTATGGTTTGTTCCAATATATCGGGTGCTCCCGTAAAAAAGATCAACAAACAGGTTTTCGATCTGCTTTGTCAAGCGGAGTAGGGATGATCGCTTCGTCTCGATTTTCTAATTCTGTAATAATGGAAGCAACAGTAAAACTACCGGCCTGTTCCGAGGGCCGGTAGTTTATTATGTCGCAGCAGCAATCGTGAGTAATGTAGGCTGCGTCAATAATTTAACAAATTAATATTTGATGAACTTAGTTCCCGGTACGCCGCAGATGCTGCATCTTTCGGGAACAGCTTTTTCGATGTTTCCGCATACAGGACATAGGTAATAGAATACTTCTTCCGTTTCATCAAGGGCTTCCAGTGCTTCCTGATAAAGCCTTGCATGGACTTCTTCTGCTTTCATTGCCATGGTGAATGTCGCTACCGCAGCTTTGTTTCCTTCTGCCTCAGCCTCTTTTACGAAGTCTGGATACATATCTTTGTATTCGTGCGTTTCGCCAGCTACAGCATCCTTGAGATTCTCCAGGGTAGAACTGATTTTTCCAGCAACTTCAAAATGCTTTAATGCATGGAGTGTTTCTGCATCGGAAGCAGCTTTAAAAAGCTTTGCAGCATTGAACTTGCCTTCTGCTTCTGCTTTTCTCGCATAGGCGGTGTACTTTCTGTTTGCCTGGGATTCCCCTGCAAAAGCTTCCATTAAGTTATTGAGTGTTTTGTTTTCCATGATTTCATCCTCCACTTTCATACATATTGGTGGCTCTATATTGTTCCAGACGCATCAAAACCGAACCATTGTTCCGTGATGGGGGAAGTGATTAGAGCCCCTAATTAATTCTTATTTGCAAGGCACATGGGACACGTGCCTTTAAAGTAAACGTTTTTATCTCTGATTTTGAACCCGCTCAGAACCTCTGACTCAAGATGGGCCATATCAGCAGGGAAATCGTAGATTGCGCCACAGGATTCGCATTTGAAATGTCCGTGGTCTTCAACTGTGATATCATAACGAATTTCGTTGTCCTCGATATTGATCGCCTTGACCATTCCGGCGTCTGCCAGAGCCCCCAGTGTACTGTACACCGTGGTTTTGGAGAGGGTGGGGATCTCCTTCAACAGGTTGGTGTAGATCTGATCCACTGTTGGGTGGCATTTATGCTCGGAGAGGTACTCCAGCACCTTCAACCTTTGATGGGAGAGCCGTATGTTTTTCGATTTTAATTCTTTCGCAAAATCATCGGGTGTAAATTTCATATTACTCACTTCCCATAACAATCAATACATATAAAAATGTACTTTATACAAAGTTGTAATGATTACAATATAATAATGCCATGCGTGAGTTGTTTTGTCAACAGCTATTATGAAAATTATTATGAATTATTTTCATAATAAAATACCCGGCCTGCTGCATGTTTTGCAGCTGCCGGGCGGTGGAAACGTAACAATGGTGAGGGGGCTTCCGGTGTGAAGCTGGCATCAGCCCTTGCCGTGGTGAACGCACTGGAGTTTTAAGAATTGAGAAAATCCAGAAAGTCGGTAAAGTCATCGAAGTCGCTCTGTATAAACTCGTAAAGAATCGGTTCTTTGAACTCATACTTGGCGGTGGGCAGGATGCAGGTACCCACATCACTTTTTCCAAGATTTTTTTCTACCTCGTGGATTTCACTCAGGCTGTAAGCAGCGATGATCAGCTGCCCGAAGTCTGTTATGAAGTAAAGTCCGTGTATGTCCTCGTTCAATCGGAACACCTTGCGGTTGACATGATCATTGTTCTTGTTGAATTCCAGATAAAGCCTGCCGCTGTCGTGGAGTGTCTGCATTGTATTTACAGACAGCCCGGAAAAGCGCTTTAAAAAGTCATCCGTCTCTGTGAGGATTTCATAAACTGTGATGAATTCCGGATGGTTCAGCATCATAGCGGCTTCTGCTGCAGTAATAAAGAAGGAAGAGCGCTTTTTGGTGCTGATAACTTTTCCCTTCTCCACATTTACCTCGGAGACGATGAGTTTATACTTGCTATCCAGCTCAATGAGTGACTCACACAGGTAAGAACAGCCATTTTCGTCACAAAATTCTTCGATTGAATTTTTACATAATGTTGCGCCTTCGCTCTCGCAAAGTGTATCGTAAGAAAGGTCTTTGGCTGCCAGATAAGCAGCTGCTTCAAAATCTCGCCCAAAGACGCGCATCAGAAAATAATTAATCAGCTGGTACTCAGATACAATTGGTGTGCATAGCTTATCAATCAGGATCTGATTTTCTTTTTTCGTCAGACTGACAGGAGTTGTCAGCAGAAATTCATATTCATTATTTGTGTCTGGCATAGGCAGAGCAAACCGCTTATTCATCGCGGCAAACTTTTGTACAAGATAAGTCGCTTCTCTTTCGTTAATGTTGACCTTATTTCCGCCCAGGCCCCCGATCAGAGCTTGCTCCATCATGGAAAGAGCTTCCTCGTCGCTTCCCAGTAGACTTTTATATGTTTCGAAGCCGTATTCTTCTGCATCGAAATAAAAAAACTGATGAAAATCCGATACAAATTCTGCATTGGATAACTCCCAGTGAATGTAAAGGCCAATTACCCCCATAAGCCTCGTGTCTGTAATGAAAGCGGATAGAAATTTTCTCTGGTTGTTGCTGACTGCGGCTGAGGCGCCGCCTTTAATTACTGTAAATTTTCGCTCCGTCGTCAATGAACTATCCTCCTAGAATCCCAAAAAATTCCCTTGTAGGTTAAGTATACCCATTGACATTTAAAAAATCAAGGATTATAATATTTCTATTGCAAAACTGAATACCCCCTTATCAAGAGCGGCTGAGGGAATAGGCCCTGTGAAGCCCAGCAACCTAGGTACCTGTAAAAAGGTAGAAAAGGTGCTAAATCCTACGGAATTTAAATTCTGAAAGATGAGGATCGAAAAATCAAGACACCTCTTCCTTCGGAAGTGGTTTTTTTATGCGATTTCGGGTATCAGAACAGTAAAAAATACAAAATCTATTTATAGAGAAACGCTGATTCCTTCCAGGCACACACCTGGTTTGTGAATCTCCCATTCAATCAGCGCTTCCAAAGCAAGTGTATTTATAATCTCGATTTTGTAACATTTATATAGGAGGAAAGAAAAATGAAACGATTATTTACTTCGGAATCCGTTACTGAGGGGCATCCAGATAAAATCTGCGATCAGATTTCCGATGCGATCCTGGATGCGATTTTTGAAAAGGACCCTCATGGCAGAGTGGCAGCGGAAACGACCGTAACCACAGGGTTGGCTCTTGTAGTAGGAGAAATCACAACCAATACGTATGTTGATATTCCAAACCTGATCAGAAAGGTGATCTGCGATATCGGATACACAAAGGGTGAATATGGCTATGATGGCAATACCTGTGCTGTGATGACTGCCATTCATGAGCAGTCCGGCGACATTGCAATGGGCGTTGACAAGGCACTGGAATACAAGGTTGGCTCGCTGCAAGACGATGTGGAAGCCATCGGCGCGGGAGATCAGGGAATCATGTTTGGTTTTGCCTGCAATGAGACCCCTGAATTGATGCCGATGCCTATTTCCTTGGCGCACAAGCTGGCTAAACAGCTCAGCGACGTTAGAAAATCAGGAAAGCTTGCGTATCTCAGACCCGACGGAAAGACTCAGGTTACTGTTGAATATGAAGATGACAAGGTGGTTCGCGTTGATACCGTACTGGTTTCCACACAGCACGATGAGGATGTGACCCAGGAACAGATCAAAAAAGATATCATAAAATACGTTATCAATCCAATCATTCCGGATCACCTGCTGGATGCAGACACCAAGTACTATGTAAATCCCACAGGTAGATTTGTAATTGGAGGACCTAACGGAGATTCCGGACTGACGGGAAGAAAGATCATCGTAGATACCTACGGCGGATATTCCAGACACGGCGGCGGTGCTTTCTCAGGAAAAGATCCAACAAAGGTAGACCGTTCTGCAGCTTATGCTGCAAGATATGCAGCTAAGAACATTGTTGCTGCGGGCCTTGCTGATAAGTGCGAAATCGAGCTTGCTTATGCCATCGGTGTCGCAAGACCGGTGTCCGTACTCGTTGAAACCTTTGGAACCGGTAAAGTCTCGGAAGAAAAGCTGGCAGAGCTTGTTAATAAGCACTTTGACCTGCGCCCTGCGGCCATTATCAGAGACCTTGATCTAAGAAGACCGATCTACAGACAGGTTGCCGCTTATGGCCATTTTGGAAGAACCGACATAGATCTTCCTTGGGAAAAGACAGATAAAGCAGATTTGTTGAGACAAGAAGCACAAAGTGTGATAAAATAGGATAATTTAATCGCATCTAGCGTACTGTATGGCGAAACCTTGTAAGTATTAACCATACAGTGCACTGGCGCGGACTTCGCAGTCCGCGCTGAAATGAAATTGCTGAGGGATTTTCTTAGTGAAATGCTGATTGATCCAGGAGCACACCTAATCGGTAGATTTTTTCGACTATCTGCGCACCTTTCATTAAATCAGCGCTTTCTGTTTCGGCAAGCGAAATATATTTAGTGACTGCCACAACTTACGGTCTGGAAAGGAATGATAGAATGGGAATAAAAGTGGCAAAATTTGGGGGTTCCTCGGTATCTGACGCCATACAGCTGGCAAAGGTGAAGAAAATTGTAGAGGCGGATCCTGACAGAAGATATGTCGTGGTTTCTGCTCCGGGAAAAAGATTTAATGAAGATAACAAAATAACAGATTTATTGTACCTATGTAAGGCACATATTGATCACAACGTACCTTACGATCAAGTGTTTCAAGTAATCTGTGACCGGTATGCGGCGATTGAGCTGAATCTCGGCGTTCATGTGAATCTTCAGGGGGAATTTGAAGAAATCAATCGCAACCTAAAGGCAGGAGCTTCTGCGGACTACATAGCCAGTAGGGGAGAATATCTCAATGCACTGATTACTGCTGCATACTTAGGCTACGATTTCGTGGACACAGCTGGTTTGGTTCAATTTGACGCAAAAGGCAGATTCCAAAATGGTAAGACCAATGAAGCCCTTAAGGAAGAACTGAAAAAGCACGAAAGGGCTGTGCTTCCTGGTTTCTACGGAACTAATCCCGACGGCACCATCAAGACCTTCTCCAGAGGAGGCTCGGATATTACGGGCTCACTTGTGGCAAGGGCAGTTGATGCGGAGATCTATGAGAACTGGACTGATGTTTCTGGTTTTCTCATGGCTGATCCAAGGATTGTCAACAATCCAAAGCCCATCAGCACGCTTTCCTATAAAGAACTGAGAGAGTTGTCCTATATGGGTGCATCCGTATTGCATGAGGATGCCATTTACCCCGTACGGGTTGCGGATATTCCGATCAATATCAGGAACACCAATGAACCGAATGACCCGGGAACCGTCATTACGGCGGAGGCGAGCGCAAAAGATGATACCATCATAACGGGAATCGCAGGACACAAGGACTTTACAGTAATCGGCATCTATAAGAACATGATGTCAACGGAAAGGGGGTTTGTCAAACGGCTTCTTGAGATCCTCGATGACTACGAGGTTCCCTTGGAGCATATGCCCAGCGGCATCGATACCATTTCCGTAGTCGTTTCCAACAAAAAGCTGAATGGCAAACTTGAGGAGATTCTTGAAGAAATACAGAGAAAGCTCCAGCCTGACACCATTGATATTTTTGAAAATATGTCTCTGATCGCTACGGTAGGAAGCGGTATGGCAAAGCGCCGCGGAGTATCCGCCAAGCTGTTTGCCGCTCTGTCGGAAGCAGGCATCAACGTTCGTATGATCGATCAGGGTTCCAGCGAAATGAACATCATTGTCGGTGTTGAGAACGATGACTTTAACAATGCTATCAAGGCGATTTATCACTCGTTCGTTAATTAAGAAAACGCTGAATAAAGTACCCTGCCTGGGCAGCAGATCATATTGCTTCCCGGCAGGGCATTTTTGTATTTAACGTTATGCTACTTTGTACGACCTTCTATCTTAGTCATCACAATCTTGGACGATCACATGTTCAGTCGATCACATTCTCAGCAATACTATTATTGATTACCTCGCTAAAAGGTGCTTCCTTATCAAGCTCCCCTGCTGAGGTCATTACTTCCTGCAGCTTCTGATAGGCGGCCTCATCCACCATGGGGGTGTCTCTCCATGCTCCGATTTCCTGGTATCTCTTTGCAACGGTGGTCAGAAGCGCAACATCTGTATCGGGAAAGGACGGAGCTACCGCTTCGGCAATTTCCTCGGCGGAATGATTTGCAACCCATTTCTGCCCGCGATAGATTGCCCTGGTAAACCGCTCAACAAGATCCTTGTTTTTTTCAATGTAGCTCTTCTTAGCAAAATAGCCGGTATAGGCGATATT
This sequence comes from Bacillota bacterium, assembly GCA_029266295.1. Classification (GTDB taxonomy): domain Bacteria; phylum Bacillota; class Clostridia; order Peptostreptococcales; family Anaerovoracaceae; genus Anoxybacterium. The sequence continues at coordinate 8,921 of JAQSXD010000036.1, forward strand.
TCCCGCTTCTTCACCTACCGAAGCGACGATATAGCCTTTGCCTTCGGCTTCCAGCATAGATGCTGTGGGCTCAAAGAGCGTGACATAGTCGCCTGTTCCGCTGGTGAAGGCACCTGCCATCAATGCAAACTGAATGCTGTTATCCAAAGTGAGATCCTTATAGGGGTCCAGGCCATGACTTCGGATGACATACTCCAGTGCCATATAGGGCACCCCACCCTTTCTTCCGGGCAGAATGTTCTTTCCCTTCAACTTATCCCAGGTGAAATTTGGGTCTGGTTCACGGGATACAAGAAAGGATCCGTCCCGCTGGGTCAAAAGTGCAAAGACCTGGGTATGATCTTCTTTTCCTTCATTGTACACATAAATCGATGCTTCTGGCCCGGCGAAACCAATATCCACGTTATCGGAAAGCACCGCCGACATCACTTTGTCGGCGCCTTGACCATTGGTAAGCTCAATCTCGATTCCTTCATCCTCAAAGTAACCCAGATTCATAGCCACATACTGAGGGGCGTAGAAGATGGAATGCGTTACTTCGCATAATGTAACCTTTGTCTTCTCCTCTTGTTTTTGACAGCCGGCAAAAGCAGGCAAAATGAGGAGAATGCAAAGTCCGATGCATAAGATTTTTTTTGTAATCTTCATCCTGTTACTCCTTCCAGATATAATTGGGGTTCTTCAGGCTGACCGGTGCCAGAACGGCAGGAGCTCTGGCAGGCTGAACTTCTGCTGATGTATGGCACCGGAGCCTGATATATTAGTGACTGTACCAGCGCATCGCCAGCTTTTGAAGCAGAACGACGCATTGATACATCAGCGCGGCGACAATGGCAAGAATGATGACACTGGCCATCACGAGATCCATTTTGAATACCTGACCGCCATAAACGATCAAATAGCCTAGGCCGGCTTTGGATACCAGAAATTCTCCGGCAATGACGCCGACCAGAGAAAGGCCGATATTGATTTTCAGAGAATTGAATAGGGTAGAAATATTATAGGGGAAGACAACCTTGCGAAAAATCTGGCCTTTGGTGGCGCCGAAGGTAGAGGCCATTCGGATGTATTCCCTGTTTGTATGGCGAAAACCGTTCAGCATTTCCAGAACGGTTACAATCAGTGAAATTGCCAGAGCCATAAAGATGATCGCTTCGGTTCCGGCACCCACAATGATAATGATGACGGGCCCAAGTGCGATTTTCGGAAGACTGTTTAAAACCACAAGGTAAGGCTCACTCACTTTGGAAATAAAGCTGCTCCACCAGAGAACAACCGCCAGAGCGGTGCCGATGATGACACCAAGGACAAAGCCCACCAGGGTCTCGTATACCGTGACGCCCACATGCATCAGAAGATCAAATTGGGTCATACTGATGAACGTGGCAGCAATCCGGGACGGCTGGCTCAGGATAAAGCTGTCAATGAAGCCCAGCCTCGCAAACAGCTCCCAGAAAAAAATAAACTGAAGCAGGATTCCAATTTGCCATGCAAAAACCAGGTGCTGAGTCCGTTTCAGCCCTTTGAGATAAGCTGTTCGTTCTGAGGACAGCGGAGTATATTCTTTGTCATGTACTTCATTCATAGATACTCAACTCTTTCCATATATGATTAAAGTAGCGGCTAAAACTCGGGTTGTTTCTGCAGCTTAGAGGTGTCCGGGTTTCCATATCAAACGTAATCGGCATGATTTCTTTGATTTCGGCCGGACGCTGGGTGAGTATGATGATTCTGTCGCTCATACTGATACTTTCAGGAATATCGTGGGTGACCATGATGGTAGTAACCTGTTCCTGCTTCAGGATGCCGTAAACGTCGTCGGTTACTGTTAATCTCGTCTGGTAATCCAGTGCGGAAAACGCTTCGTCAAGAAGTAAAAGATCGGGGTTTACCGCAAGGGTTCTTATTAACGCAGCCCGCTGCCGCATTCCGCCGGAAAGCTGGGATGGATAGTTGTTTCGAAATTCATAGAGACCGTATTTTCTCAACAGATCTTCTGCTCGGGCGATATTTTCCGGTGTCTTTATTTTTCTGATCTCAAGACCGAAGAGTATATTTTTATAAATGGTGCGCCAATCCAGAAGATTATCGTTCTGGAGCATATAGCCGATATGGGAGGTGACCCCTAACACCGGGCTGCCATTTACATAGACTTCGCCCTCTGTAGGTTTCAGAAGCCCTGATATAATAGAAAGCAGCGTGGATTTGCCGCAGCCGCTGGGACCGACAATGCTGATGAATTCACCCTTCGCTGCGGAAAAGCTCACCTCTTTAATGGCGATGGTTTCGCCATTCTCTGCTTGGTATTTTTGTGCAATGTTTTTGACTTCAAGTATATTCATGCTTTAAATCCTCATATTACAAATTGGCGGTTCAATGTATCTTATGACGAAGCAAATCAATTGGTGAACATGGTAAACCGGATCGTTGTCTCAGAATGGACAAAGCCTGGTCAGAATTGACAAAGTCCGGTCAAGAAAAAATATTGTCGAACCAGCGATTTTGATTTTTTTTTTGAAATATGGTATAATGTGAATTCTGATGGAAATTAGTGGGTAACGTATATATGACCCAAGGAAGTGCTGAGTCATTCCGTGCGCACAGCTGCGCATCTTCCATTAAATCAGCGCTTCCCAAAAATCAGGAAATGAATCAAGATTCCGTCTTCGGGAAAAAGGGCGGAAATGTGAGATATAAGAAAGAAGGGACCAAACAAATGGGATTAATGGAAAAAATCTTTGGCGATTTAAATGTCAAGGAAGTAAAGAAGGTAGAAAAGATCGTAGATCGCATTGAGGCTCTGGATGAGTCGATGCAGAAGCTGACAGACGGGGAACTGAAGGCAAAAACCGCCGAGTTCAAAGAACGGGTAGCCTCCGGAGAATCTCTGGACGACCTGCTGCCGGAAGCCTTTGCTGTATGCCGTGAAGCCTCCTGGAGAAGTCTGGGCATGAAGCACTTTAGAGTGCAGCTCATCGGCGGTGTCGTTCTCCATCAAGGAAGAATTTCCGAGATGAAAACCGGGGAAGGAAAAACACTTGTAGCAACACTTCCAGTCTATTTGAATGCCCTTGAAGGAAAGGGTGTCCACGTTGTTACCGTCAATGATTATCTGGCCAAGCGTGATATGGAATGGATGGGAAAACTTTATACCTTCCTTGGACTGTCGGTAGGCTGTGTCGTGCACGGCATTACCAATGAGGTCAGAAAAGCAGCATATCAGGCAGATATTACGTACGGTACGAACAATGAATTTGGCTTCGACTATCTTCGTGACAACATGGTAATCTATAAAGAAGAAATGACCCAGAGAGAGCTGAACTTCGCCATCGTGGATGAGGTGGACAGCATCCTTATCGACGAAGCGAGAACCCCATTGATCATATCAGGACAGGGGGAGAAATCCACCGACCTGTATCATATTGCAGATAAATTCGTCAGCGGCTTCCGCATTGAGGAAGACTTTACCATGGACGAAAAGGACAGAACCGTTTCGATCACTGAGGATGGTGTTTCAAAGTGCGAAGCTTACTTTAAGATAGAAAACTTTTCTGATCCGGAGAATATGGAATTAAACCATCACGTGCAGCAGGCTCTGAAGGCCAGAAACTTGATGAAGCGTGATGTGGATTATATCGTAAAAGATGAAGAAGTCGTTATCGTCGATGAGTTCACAGGCCGTTTGATGTTCGGAAGACGGTACAGCGATGGACTGCATCAGGCAATCGAAGCAAAGGAAGGACTGAAGGTTCGTCAGGAGTCCAAGACACTGGCGACCATAACACTGCAGAACTATTTCAGAATGTACCAGAAGCTTGCGGGTATGACCGGTACTGCACGGACTGAAGAGCAGGAATTCAGAGATATCTATAATATGGACGTTGTTGAAATTCCTACGAACCGTCCCATTGCCAGAAATGATAGAGAAGACTGTATCTATGCGACGGAACGGGCGAAATTTAATGCGATTGCAGATCAGATTGAGGTGCTTCATGAAAAAGGTCAGCCGGTTCTGGTTGGCACGATCTCCATCGAGCGTTCCGAGATTATCAGCGCAATACTGAAACGGAAAGGTGTTAAGCATAGCGTCCTGAATGCTAAGCAGCATGAGAAAGAAGCAGAGATTGTCGCTCAGGCAGGACAGCTTGGTTCCGTTACCATCGCAACAAATATGGCCGGCCGTGGTACCGACATCATCCTGGGAGGAAACCCTGATTTTGAGGCCAAACGGGAAATGAGAAGACTGGGATATGAAGAGGAAGCCATTTCCTTTGCATCCAGCTTTGTTCCCCTTGAGGATCCGGATCTCATCGAGGCCCGGAGACTTTACAATGAACTTCTTGGCAAGTTTAAAACAGAAAGAGCGGAAGAGCAGAAAAAAGTCCGTGAACTGGGAGGCCTGTACATCATTGGTACCGAACGTCACGAATCCCGAAGAATCGATAATCAGCTGCGAGGCCGTTCGGGACGTCAGGGAGACCCGGGAACCACTCAGTTCTTTATTTCCCTTGAGGACGAATTAATGCGTCTCTTCGGTGGTGAAAGAATCCAGAACATCGTAGGAAAGCTTGGGATGCAGGAGGATGACCCCATCGAAGCGGGTATGCTGACAAAATCCATAGAGAACGCACAGAAGCGCGTGGAAGGCAGAAACTTCGGAATCAGAAAATATGTACTGCAATATGACGATGTTATGAACAAGCAGAGGGAGATTATCTATGGCGAACGCCGAAGAGTCCTTTACGGTGAAGATCTGAGAAGCCATGTCATGTCCATGGCAGAGGAACTCGTTGATGAGAGCCTTGACTTCACCACAGCGGGATCAAGATTTGCCGAGGAGTGGGATCTCAAAGCACTGGAAACTTCCCTGAAAAAGATTTGCAGCACCTTCAAAGGTTATGCATATGCAGAGGATGACATTCAGAACCTGGATAAGGATACCCTCAGAGAAGACACGATAACGCTCTTTGAAGAAGCATATAAGGCCAAGGAAGAGGAAATCGGCATCGAAAGAATGCGTGAACTTGAGCGCATGATCCTGATCCGTGTTGTAGACAACAAATGGATGGATCACATTGACGCGATGGATCAGCTGAGACACGGAATCGGCCTGCGGGCGCTGGGTCAGCAGGATCCCGCCAGAGCGTATGCCAATGAAGGCTTTGAAATGTTCGACCTGATGGTCAAGAACATCAAGGAAGATACGGTGAAATTCTGCTTCAACGTCACCATACAGACGGACACCACCAGGAAACAGGTTCTGGGCACAGGTGAAGGCAGAAAAGAGGACTTTACTGGCACCGCAAATGAGGATGAAGGAGAATATTCCGCTGGTGCTCCTGCCGCAACAAAAGTTCCTGAGCGGGAACACAAGCAGGAAACTGTAAGAAAGGGCGAAACCGTAGGAAGAAATGATCCGTGTCCTTGCGGAAGCGGAAAGAAATATAAAAAATGCTGCGGAGCAAATGCCGCAGAGTAAATTTGATAATAAGGCGG
>JAQSXD010000438.1 GCA_029266295.1 Bacillota bacterium
TATATCAATGAAACGAAGGAAACGGTTCAGGCAAAGCACCGGCCGATTGTAATCATAACCTCCAATGCGGAAAAGGAACTGCCGGATGCATTCTTAAGAAGATGCATCTTTCATTACATAGAATTTCCGGGTCCGGATAAGATGACGGAGATCGTAGACGTTCATTTTCCTAATCTGTGCGAAAAGATCCTCGATCAGGCGCTGGAAGCCTTCTACCGTTTGAGAGATAGGAACGATCTGCAGAAAAAGCCGGGGACCTCCGAGCTTTTGGATTGGCTGCAGGCTTTGACTCTTTCGGGAATTCCCGTGGCGAGGATCAAAGAGCTGCCTTTCCTTGGTGTACTTTTGAAAAAGAATCAGGACATGGATACCTTTACCGAAGTACAGGAGAAAGGATATTCAACAAAACGCTGGGTCTGAGGAGCGGTTGACACTGACGATGAAACATGGGAGGAAAGCATGTTCGAACTATTTTTTTATCTTTTAAGATCTTATGGACTGAAGGTTTCTTTAAACGAATGGATGGCCTTGATGGAGGCTTTGGAACAGGAACTTGCCTGTTCCAGCCTCACGGGGTTTTATCGGCTGTGTAAGGCGGTACTTGTCAAGAGCGAAGCGGATATGGATCAGTTCGATCTTGCATTCATCGCCTATTTTCGTGGAATCGAGCATCGGGATCAGTTCAATGACGCCTTTTGGAAATGGCTTTCGGAGGATGTTAAGGTGCGGGACATCAATGACAAGTCAATGCTGGACGATTATCTTCTGGAGCTTGAGGAATTGCAAAAACGATTTGAAGAACGGAAAAAGGAACAAAAGGAGCGCCATGATGGTGGTAATTACTGGATTGGCACGGGAGGTACTTCGACCATGGGGCACAGCGGCTACCATGAAAGGGGGATCCGTGTGGGAGGCGAAAGCCGCCAGAAGACAGCTGTTCAGATTGCAGGAGAGCGGAATTTCATGGATTTCAGACAGGATCATATGCTCAGTATCCGGAGCTTCCAAATGGCGTTTCGTAAGCTCCGGCAATATGCTGCCAACACAAACCTAAAAAGATCCGAACTTGATATTGATGAAACCGTAAAAAAGACAGGGGACAACGCCGGCTTGCTTTCCCTGGCGTGGAAGCGGCCAAGGAGGAATACTGTGAAGCTGATGGTACTGTTTGACTGCGATGGTTCCATGCTGCCTTACAATCGGATTTGCAGGCGGCTGTTTCAGTCGGTGAGCAAATCGAACCACTTTCAGGATCTGAAGATCTACTACTTTCACAACTGCGTTTATGACCATCTTTACACCTCCCCCGCTTGTCAGAGGGGGGAATGGGTCGATACGGAATGGGTGCTGAAAAATCTGAACCGGGAATACCGGCTGATCATCGTGGGAGATGCGGCCATGGCATCCTCTGAGCTTATGGCCAAAGGGGGAAATGCAGTCATTGGTATGTACAATGAGATTCCCGGTATTGCATGGCTGAACCGTATGCGGAAATTCTATGAGAAAAGCATCTGGTTCAATCCGGTCCCCGAAGAAAAATGGCAGACCGTCTATGGAAATCAAACGCTGCAGATCATCAGAGAAATTTTCCCCATGTACGGACTGACTTTGAACGGGCTGGAAGCAGGAATCAAAAAATTGATGGCAGGGCATTGAGCTATGAAGAAAAGGTTATCTGAAAAACATCTCTTTAGCCTATCATAAAGAATTAACCCATATATAAAATGATATGGTGTATCCATAAAAGACATATGGGAATTATTTGCAGTTTTGCTGGAGATACATGTTGAAACGTGATAGTATAACTACAATTTCAAGATATATTGTTGTTATTCTATAAATTCTAGTCTTGTTTCATTTACAGGAAATGGATATTCGTACGCTATTGGAATTCATGAATAGATCAGAGGGGATATGTTCTATGGATATCAAAATGGTAAATTCTTTTGTTCAGGTAGCAAGGTTAAAAAGTTTCTCCAAAGCGGCTCAAATTCTTTATGTTACTCAGACGGGAGTAAGCCACCATATCGGCGTATTGGAAGAGGAGCTGGGAGTGAAACTGCTTTACAGAGACAAGAAGACCGTACAGCTGACTGCTGCAGGAGAGTTCTTCCTGAAGGAGTCTTATTGCCTGCTCTCCCAGTATGAAAATGCAGTGGAAAAGACAAGAGGCATTGCGCAGGGGGACGATGGAATGCTCAAAATAGGATTTTTCAGTATGTTCGACAGAGAAATGCTGTCTCATGTTCTTACGGATTATCATCAAAAGAGTCCGAAAATAAAAATTAGTTTGAGTCAATGCAGCTATCGGGATATGAGCTGGAACTTGCTGAATAAGGTTCTGGACATCGGTTTCTCCTTGAATCTGGTTTCTGACGAGCTGGAAGAAATGAAGGTATATCAGGCTTACCCCAAGTTATGCGTCAACAGAAATCATCCTCTTGCTCAGAAAGAAATCGTCCATTTGGAGGATCTTAAAGGGGAGAGCATCATCCTCTTTGACAAAAACAAAGGACAGAAGGAATCTTGCGAAGCTTACAACCAAAAAAACAGGCTCAGACTGAAATTGGATCATTCCCTGCTTGTGGAGAGTATGGAGGATGCCATGATGCTGGTGAACAATAATTCCGGTGTAAGCTTTTTGCCGGAGTTGTACAGCTTCGTAAATCCTGAGAAAATAGCGTTTGTTGATCAGTCCGTTGTCAAGGTTCCCTTTTCCATTCATGCCTATTGGATGAAAAACAATGAGAACCCTGTATTGGGAGTATTTGTAAATGAAATCAAGAAAAAGTACGACGTTTATCACTCTGATACGGAGGAAATGAATTGATGTGATCGGGTAGGTCCACGCTCTGTAAAAGGATATGACAGCTTCCGCGCCTTTCCACCGGATTTCATGTAAGATTTGCTTTCAATTTCAACCTTAAATAAAATTTATAAAAAAATGTAAAAACGTATAAATATCTGTTATAATAGTAAGGTTGAAAACATAGAAAGCAGGAACTAAAATGAAAGATAAACAAAAAATCATAAACATCGCCGTAATTGCACACGTGGACGCAGGAAAATCCACGCTGGTAGATGCATTTCTGTCCCAAAGCGGCGTG
>JAQSXD010000439.1 GCA_029266295.1 Bacillota bacterium
AAACACAAAGATAAACCACATCTATAACAGCTTCCATCCGGCATTGCTGAGGTTATATAAAAATGTAATCAGCGCATCAAAGAAGGATGGAAAATTCACCGGGATGTGCGGGGAACTGGCGGGAAATCCGCTGGCATCGCTGCTTCTTTTGGGAATGGGATTTGATGAACTGAGCATGAGCCCGGGCTCCATTCTGAAGGTAAAGAAGATTATCACCTCAGTGAGCATGGAACAGGCACAAAAGGTGGCGGAACATGCCATGAGCCTCCACAGCACCGCGGAGATTGAAGCATATTTGAAAGAAGAACTGGCAAATCGAGATTTAGGTTATCTACTGGAATACTAATACTATAAAATGCTTCTTGATTCATCTTTTTTATTCTAGACATGAATCTCATGAAGAAATTGATCATGAAGAATTTAGGCATGAAGAATTTTGTATCGATGTTTCGTTAAACTTTACAATGGGGTAATATTATTATATACTCATTGCAACGAAGGGTACGATAGTGAGTCTGCCGCTGATAAGGCGGCAGACTGCTGTTAAGCGAGAGGTCAGCGGCAGCAGAAGAACAAGAGCAGATTCCTGCCGTATGAAATTCATGAATGAAAGGTGGCTGATAGGATGGATATCACAAAGGTTAATATGGATTTGTTCTGCGAGACATGCAATGAGGAAACCGTCCATGTCATCACATACGCCGGACAGAAAATCATCAAAATTAACTGCACAAACTGCCACAGAGAATTCCATGCAAGTAAGGAAACAGCATTTGCCGCATATACGGACGAAGTGATGCACAGAATTAAAACCAAGCCTGAACGTGTAAAAGAAGAAATTAAAAGCGCTCCGGTCAAGTCGGTCATGTCAATGCCGGGAAGATTGATCACAAAGTTTTTCCGGATCGAGAAAGAATACAAAAGTATTAAAAAAGAACTGGACCAACGCTAAGGAAGTACTGATTCATTCTATGGGCACCTCTGATCGGTTAATTTTTCGCTTGGCGGTGTCAAACCTTTGAGATAGGATGTACCGCTTGGGAGGGATCTTATGTATCAACAGGAAGTAGTAATCATGAATCGATCGGGACTTCACGCCAGGCCTGCAGCGGAATTTGCAAGAGCTGCTGCACTCTTTCGATCTGACGTGCAGCTTCTTCATAAGGAACAAATCATTAATGCAAAGAGCATCATCAATATTTTAGCTGGTGGGTTGATTAAAGGAACCGGAATTATCATCCGCGCCGAAGGCCCTGACGAAATAATCGCAGTGGAAACATTGAAACAGATGATTGAATGCGGGATTGGTGAAGAAGAATCATAAAAAGCGGACAAAGAATCTATAGCGAAACGCTGACTCATTCCGTGTTTCCATAGAAATAATCAAAGAATTCATAGGAAAAAGATAAAAAGATGATATAGAAAGATCAAGGATTGAAAAGCAACAGTGCAAGTATCGCTGTTGCTTTTTTTATTGTGTAACATTCTCCCAAAAAAACAGATGCCACGAAATATACATCTGGAGAGTTGTATTTATTGTGGGTTGCTGAGCTTAAAACCGTTGTATTGCAACGTAGTTACAATTAATACAACTGTTGGCACGGTAGTTGCTTATATAAATAGCGTAAACAATTTGTTTAATCCAGATGATACAGAGAAGCAAAACATAGGGGGGATGCAAGTGGAAGGATTAACAAACTATATTTCCGAGGATCTGGTATTGGTTCATATTGATGCAGAGGACGAATTTGCATGCATTGATCAACTGGGAGAACTTCTGTTAAAAAAAGGATTTGTAAAGGATACCTACACCCAGGCGGTGAAGGACCGTGAAAAAATATATCCTACAGGATTATCCACAAACGGTGTGGGAGTAGCAATTCCGCATACCGATGCAGTGCATGTCAATGCGCCTGCAGTAGCAATTGGTACCTTGAAACAACCGGTTCAGTTTCATCTCATGGGAGATGATGAAGCAAAGGTGGAAGTTCAGCTCATTTTTCAGCTGGCCATCAACGATCCGTCTGAGCAGCTGGAAATGCTCCAGAGCCTTGTTGGATTATTTGCAGACGAAGAGCTGCTGAAGAATATTCAGCAGTCGGAGGACCCGAAAAAAACAATTGCCTTGATCAGGGAGGCTGTATCGGCAGGACCGTGCTGATATCGATCATGGTAAAAGGAAGGAATTGCGGAATGAACTGCAATCATCCTTTTCAAATAATAATTAAGGAGGAAAAAGTATGTCAATTATTAAAACTGTTGTAGACTTCATCCTGGACCTTGGCGTATCGGTTATGATGCCGGTCATCATAACGATTTTCGGACTCGTCCTAGGGCAAGGCTTCAAAAAATCCTTTCGAGCAGGTATCACCATCGGTGTTGGATTTGTAGCAATCAATCTGGTTGTAGGACTCCTGCTTGGCTCTGTAGGTCCCGCCACAACGGCACTGGTCGAGAACCTGGGATTCAAACTCGATATCGTAGATGTAGGCTGGCCCATCGGAGCGGCAATTTCCTTCGGTACCCCCGTAGCCCCGCTATTAATTCCCATCATACTTATCATGAACCTGATTTTGCTGGCTGTAAACTTTACAAAGACCATGGACGTGGATATCTGGAACTACTGGCATTTCATTTTCGCAGGATCTGTTGCCTATTACTCAACCAACAACATGCTCCTTGGAATTATCGCCGGTTGTCTGACCGCAGCAATTACTTTTAAGCTCGCAGACTGGACTGCTCCGGTTCTGGAACACCACTTCGGTCTTCCCGGCGTTTCTCTGCCCCATAGTGAAACGGTAAACTTTGCGCCCATCATGTACTTAATGAACAAAATTGAAGATAAAATACCCGGACTGAACAAACTGCAGGCTGACCCTGAATCCATCAGAAAGAGATTCGGACTCATGGGAGAACCCATGATGATGGGACTTCTGCTTGGTATCCTGATGGCTGTTCTGGGCGGATTTGATCTGAAAGGTGTACTCACCCTTGGGATTCAGATCTCTGCAGGTCTGACCATCATGCCCAAAATGGTTGCACTTCTCATGGAAGGATTGATTCCGTTCTCTGAAGGAGCCAGAGAGTTTATTCAGAGAAAGTT
>JAQSXD010000440.1 GCA_029266295.1 Bacillota bacterium
CATCAGAATGGCAAGAGCCTATACCGGTAAAAGTGTAGTGGTAAGGTTTTCTGATCACTACCATGGATGGTTTGACAATGTATTTGGAGGACTGCTCAATGATGACAGCGAGGCATTACCGCATCAGAAGGAAGGGGATAATCTGACTGACGATCATTGGACATCTGGCCGTTTTCCTGGCTGCATCGAAGAGACCTATGTACTGCCATGGAATGACTTTGAAAAACTGGAGGAGACCTTTGACAAGTATCATGATGAAATCGCCATGATCCATTTTGAAGCCATGGTCTGCAACACCTTGGGGCTATACCCGCGGCCAGGTTTTTTGGAGAAAATAAGGGCGCTTTGCGATCAGTACAACGTGGTAATGAGCATTGATGAAGTCATTACGGGCTATCGACTGGGGCTGAGCGGAGGCCAAGGGTACTTTGGTATTACCCCGGATATTGCAACGTTTGCTAAAGCCATCGGTGGAGGGATTCCAGTATCCTGTGTGGTGGGAAAGAAAAAGTATTTTGAACCCTTCGACTATGGTTTGAAAGGGCCCGGTACCTTCAATGGCTTTGCTTTGGGGATGCGTGCGGCAGCGGTGACGCTTTCCATCCTTGGCGAGGATAACGGCAAATGCTATGAAGAGCGCCAAATCGTACAGGATCACATCACAGAGGGCCTATTGACCATTGCAGAAAAATATCAGATACCGCTTCGCATCACAGAAGCACCGGGTGTATTTTTTACACTGTTCGGTATTCCGGGAGGGAAAAATCCTGTTTATACGGTACAGGAAGCCATTGATGGGGGATGGAATCCCAATTTGTTCATAGCTTTTAGAAAATACATGCAGAAGGAAGGAATTATCATGCTTCCGGGTGAACGCTGGTATCTGGATATCGCCCATACCATGGATGATGCGGAATGGGTCTTAAAGGCGGCTGAAATCAGTATGAAACATCTGGCGGACGATATCAAAAGCGGAATATTCGAGTCTGGGATAGACTCATAAAACCTGACGAAAGGAGAAGATGTAGAATACATCACACATAGAATTATGGAAACGTCAAAACTTACCAGAACCTTGGGTATGAAAGAAGGAATCACCATAACAACGGGAACCGTTGTCGGTGTAGGTATATTCACAGTAGGAGCCAATTGTGTTGGTATTCTTGGCTCCTCCGTAATTATTTATACGTTAATTGCAATGATCATCTGTATCTTTCCCGCAATGATGTATGCGGAAATGGGCGCTATGCTTCCTTATGCAGGAGGTACCTATGAATATGCGAAACGGGCGATTAATAAACCCATTGCCAATATCGCAGCATGGCATTATATTATAGCGATCATTGCAGCATGTGCCAGCGAAGCGCTTGCGTTTTCCAATTATTTCAGCTGGATCCTCAGCGGCCTTGGCATCGATATTACGATCGACACAAGAATGATAGCCTTTATCCTTATGGCCTTTTTCATCGCAATAAATTTCAGAGGGATCAAAATGTCCAGCAGATGGCAGAATGGTTTTGTGGCTTTTTTCTGGGCAGCTTCTTCCATCTGGATGTTTTATATGTTTCGGAATGTGGATCTTGGCAACTTTATTCCTTCACAATTTGCTGAAATTCCCGGATTTAGAGATGCGGTACTTCTGATCACTTATCTTTGGTGGTGCTTTGCCGGGTTTGAAACCGTAGTGGGAATGGGAGGCGAGATCAAATTTCCCCAGATTAATATTCCCAGAACATTACTGCTGTCACCGCTCCTGATCTTTTCGGTATCGGCACTGTTTCAATACTTCCTCATCGGCGTTGTTCCAACGGACCTCATCGGTCTTATTGCTGAGGCAGAGGCTCCCTATGCACAGGGGCTGCAAATGGCAGGCTATGTCGGTTTCCCACTTGTTTTTCTGTGTGTCGCCATCGCTTTCGGCGGCGACTTGTCCACCATGAATCCCGGCATTGCGGCACCATCCCGATACATTTTTCAGATGGGCTCAGACCATGTGCTTCCAGAGATATTCGGCAAGGTCCACAAGGATTTCAAGACGCCCTTTGTAGCGGTTTTATTTGTCGGAATGATTGCATTCATGCTGATCCTGACAAATTCCATCGTCATTATAGCGGAAATCAGCATTTGCTCCTTGTTCTGGTGCTATATCATCGGTTTCTTCTCATTTCTCTCACTCCGAAAGAGAGAGACTGAATTGAAACGGCCTTATAAAATGCCCTTTGGAATTTTCGGAGCGGTGATCAGCATCGTTATCTATGCCATCATGATGTTGAACCTGGGAGCGCGATATTTTGCCCTCAGCTGTATTATTACCGCAGTTTGCCTCCTCTTCTATTATTTCTATTCTAGAAAGCATTCGCTGTCTGGTGAAGAACTGAGATCCATCAGGGATGCAGAGGCTGGTGAGCTGGAGGAAGATCGTCCTTCGGAAAAAGAGCGTGCCGGAATGGATCGTGAATTCAAAGCTTGGAGAAGGATTGTCGCTGCTTTATTTCTGTTTACCATTGGGATCTATCTATTCTCATTCGTTCAGTAGCTAAAGCATTCTCTAAATAATAGTCTCTGGTAATTTGTGAAACTTACCAGAGACTATTTTGTATTCGTCATTTCTGTATTAAGCTGGTTTTGCAATGATCCAGGCACTCGCTGGGAGGAAAATTTTAAGAGCATTCAGTAAAAAATCACATCTTGGTACAAAAAATAATAATAACAGCTCAATATTCTCCAATAATGATCATAAAATCATACCAAAAATTATGAAAATATTAATAACAAAAAGATGGCCACTCAGTTATGATAGAAGGAAGGACTGCATAAGTTTTTGTAACTGCCTGTCATGTTCCGTGTATGATGACAGGCAATGAAAAAATCTTAATTTGCACGGAGAAGTGGCAGGTGAAGTCTTGAAAAATGTTTTGATCATTGGAGGGGGTCTCGCAGGCTGTACTGCTTCATCGGCAGGAATTCATTGCTGCATCGTTGAACAAAGCAGAGACATTGGCGGAAAGGTGCGCGGTTATGGCTGCAAATCAGACTTAAAATGCAACAACTGCGGGCTTTGCGCGGTCGGTTCCCTTTGGGATGATATCAGAGCGGACGCTAACGTGAGAATGCTTTGCAGTGCATCAGTGATTGATCTATCTCAAGCTGATGGGGAATTTGACGTTCTGATACAGACCGAAAGCGGCAAAATAGAAGAGCATTTTACAGAAATTATTGTTGCTGCCGGATTTCAGGATGCCGCCCAAGCAGCCGGAGCTGGCTATGACAGCTCTGATTTTCCCAGAGTCTGTACAGGCAATGCGCTGGAACTGCTTCTGAAGGAACGGAGCATTGATTCTCTCTTCCCCGAGCAGCCAGACAGCATCGCGTTTATTATGTGCTACGGTTCCAGAACGCTAAAAGAAAGAGCAGCATACTGTTCTCAAGTTTGCTGTGCTTATTCCACCCGTGCCGCCAAGGTAATGAAACAATATTACCCCGGTACTGAGGTGGTATTTTTTTATATGGATCTTCAGGCTGTCAATCCGGGAAATTATGCAGAAGAGCTGGCCGCCAGGGGAATTCGTTTTGAACGGTGCAGACCTGCAGAAATTTCTTTTGAAGGAAATTATCCAGTAGTGGCATATGAGGATGCAGAGGGAAAAAAACAAACACGCTTTGATTATCTTTTCCTGAATACGGGGATTCATCCTGATATAGCTGGAAATACGGCTTTGGCAGATCTTACTGGACTTAAGGTTGAGCGAAGCGGATTTCTTGGATATGTTTCCGAACCGCTGGAAACGGGTGTTTATCTGGCAGGATGTTCTCGCTTTCCCATGGGAATTCTTGATACCATTGCCAGTGCACGGAACACAGCAGCCATGCTCATCAATCGAGAGGAAAGAGACAACAATCGGGAAAATGAAGGGGGAAGGGTACAATGAAAACAATCCTTGCCGGTAAAAGCAGATACACGGAATCCCTGAAACCGGCACTGCATGATGCCGGATTTGAAACCATTGCTGTAGAAACTGTGCCTGAGCTGAAAGCACTTCCGAAAGCGTATCCTGTAATTTTGCTGCAGGATACGGAGCTCAACCCGTTGATTACAGACAAAAGGGGGGCGGAAGCAGCAATCCTGGGATTAAAGCCAAAGGATCTGATTGTGTTTTTAATGGATCAGAACCAGGACGCCAGTCCATACATAGAAAACTGTGTTTTGAATATGGCGAGCCACCTGGCAGGACTGAAGCGGAATATCGCGGTTCTTCTGAGGTCTTCCAGAGCCTCGGATTTCGGATTTGACGAGCGTTACAGAACGGCGAGAAAAAAAGGGATAGCTTTTGTGAAGTACGAGAACATTGACATCAGCTCTGATGACGGTAAAACCCGTATCGAACTTTGGGACGGAAGCGCGAAGCTAACCATGGAAACGCTGCTCTGCATTCCTTGTGAGGCCAGCCCGGCTTCCGAGCTGTATGCCTTTGCCGATGCACTGCACGTTCGAACCTATGGTGACAGAGCCGTAAGCGGCAGCCGCGGAGTCAGCGGGGGAAGATGGTTTTTAAACCAGGGAACAACGTTCAAGCGGAATGTGAAACTGATCCATACGGATTCTCTTGGCCAGGATACAAGATCCATTGTGCCATCCCTAATAAGGGATCTAAAGGAACTCAATGAGCCGGGACAGGAAAAAATAGCGTTCGTTGACAGTAAAAAGTGTGCTTTTTGTTTTACGTGCTACAGAGTTTGCCCTCATTCGGCGCTGGCTCCTGATGAGAACAATGAGGCGATGAAGGCGGAGGAACTCCTCTGTGAGGGCTGCGGAACCTGTGGTTCTAATTGCCCGGCAGGAGCCATTGCTTTCCGGGATACAGAGCCGGATCGTACATCGGAAGGCGAAGTCATGCAGCAGCGAACGGATTTCATTGGAGAGCCCATGGAAGCCATGGGGCAGGATACGGAATCCGTTGCGCTTGGTACGGAGGACATGGAACTGGGTAGGGAAGACGCTGGCAAAGAGTCACAGAAGTTGAAAATTTTTTGTTGTGAAAATTCCGCATTCCCGTTATCATCAGAAGCCCTTATCGGGATCAATGCTGCGATCCAGCCAGTGGCCTGCGGCGGCGAAATCAGCACCAGTATGATCTTGGAAGCATTGAAACAGTATGATTCTGTGCTGGCGGCGGTTTGCTGCGACGATGCCTGCAAGCATCGGGACGGAAATAAGCGATGCACAAGGCAGGTAGAACGGCTGAAGGAGAGATTGGGAAAATTGGGCTATGATCCAAATCGAATCAACAGTGTGCGTATCGGCATTACAATGGCAGACATATTGCGGAAAGCGGCTTTGACAGCCCTGAAAGGAGAAGTGCGATGATCATAGCTTCACAGAAGCCCATTGAAGAGATTCGGGAGACCATAAAGCCATACAAGAAAGTCCTGATCGCAGCCTGCGGGACCTGCGTTACTGTATGCCTCGCCGGCGGTGAAAAGGAAGCCAAGGAGCTTGCCGATCTGTTGTCCCTGTCAGGGGATCAGGAATTCAGAGTGGTAACGCCCAAGCGGCAGTGCGACAGCGAGTTTCTGGAAGAGTTTGATCAGGATGTTGCCTGGGCTGATGCCGGGCTGTCCTTAGCCTGCGGTGTTGGCGTCCAGTATCTGGCAGAACGCTGCACGGGTAAGCCGATCATCCCCGGTCTCAATACAGCCTTTATGGGCACAAACCGGGATGCCGGCTACTGGACGGAAATGTGTCAGGGCTGCGGAAACTGTGTCCTTG
This sequence comes from Bacillota bacterium, assembly GCA_029266295.1. GTDB lineage: Bacteria > Bacillota > Clostridia > Peptostreptococcales > Anaerovoracaceae > Anoxybacterium. The sequence goes on from JAQSXD010000440.1 coordinate 5,768, forward strand.
AAAAAACAGGCGGCGTCTGTCCTGTAGCACGATGTTCCAAGAGTCATTTCAATGGTCCCTGCGGCGGAAGTTCTAAGGGGAAATGTGAGGTGAACGATTCCATAGACTGTGCATGGCAGTTGATCTATGACAGATTAAAAAGCCTGAATCAGATGGAACGGCTCTTTGAAACCATTCCGCCGAG
>JAQSXD010000441.1 GCA_029266295.1 Bacillota bacterium
TTCCCTCCCGGATCCAGTCTTACAGATGAGATTCGATTGACCTCTCCAACGCGAAACTCTTTGATTTCCACGGTTTTATCGATGGCTGGGTTTAAGGTAACCGTTTTGATCATCTATTCATCTCCTTCAGTCAGGATCGAAATGATTTCTGCCTTGGTGGCAGCATGCCTGAGTTTGCTGACATTCTCTTCATCCTGACAGACGAGCGCAATGGCTGAAAGGATTTCCAAATGCTCATCGTTTTTCCCTGCAATGCCAATCAGGATGTATGCTACATTTCCCTCGCCGAAATCCACACCTTCAGGATATTGAAGAACTACAATCCCTGATGTTTTGATAGAATTGACATATTGAGATGTTCCATGAGGAATGGAAATTCCGTTCCCAATGTAGGTTGTAACTTCATCCTCTCTCTTTCTCATGCCTTCTATATAATCCGGCTCAACGTAACCATTGGCTGCCAAGAGCGTTCCGGTTCTTTCGATTGCTTCGTACTTGCCCTCTGCTGTAACATTTAATAAAATATTTCCTTCATTTAAAATAAACTTGTTCATAAGCGTTCCTCCCTGTTGATGATTTCTATTAATTCATTTCTAATGTCTGCGATATCTCCCAATCTCAAAACATTGATTACTTGATCACTCTCGACCAGCGAAGCGCTGATTTTTCCGAGCATCTCCAGAATAAAATCCTTTTCGTTCTTTCTTGCTAACATAACCAAAATCGTATCTACATTTTCGACAGAGAAGCCTGCACTTTTCATTTGTATATAGTGTTCCAAGCGGAAAACACCAACAAAAGGTGCATCAATTTCCTCTGTTCTGATATGAACCAGGGCCACATGGCTCCCTGGAATTACTACGCTTCCCTTTGCTTCTCTCTTTAAAATCTGATTTTCAACACGCTCCGGTTCGCCAATAACACCGGTATTGCTCAGCTCCAGGATAATTTCTCTTATGGTGCTGCGTATGTCATCTGTGGCAACGGTTTTCAGCTTGAAATTCTGAAACATTTTGTCTGCTGCATCAAAGTCTGCTTCAGCATCATTATTATCAGTATAAAAACCGACCGTTCGGGATTTTTTAAGGCCGCCGCCTTCACCGATTTTATTTTTTATTAGTAGCCCTACATGTTCAATATCCTTGCTTGGCAGAAACGGAGAGATGAATAGGATATTGCTTGCTGACTTTTTACTGACATCTACCGTTGACAATACGATATCATAGTCTTCTTTTATTTTCTCGTCCATTTCTCTCAGAGAGCAGGCATCAACCTCATCGATTTCAGGGAATTTACTCTTCAGTTTGCCGCATAGAATCTTCACGGTACTGATCCCATTGGGACAGATTACAAGAACCCGCAGTTTGCTTTGTATCCCTTGCTGACGTTCAATGGCAGCCCCAATATGCATGGTCACATATCCAACCTCATTTGCTGGAAGGATTAGATTGTATTTTGAAAAAACCACCTTGCAGGCATAGTCAACAGCTTCATATAATTCTTTGTAATATTCTTTGATATCGTTTATAATTGGGTTTCTTACTTCCAGTCCCATGGTCAGCCTGTATAGCGCTGGGTTGATATGCTGTCCCAGACCGGTGACCAGCTGATTGTCAGAAGCGATTGGAATATTGAGCCGTTTACTTGTGATGGATACGATTTCCCATACCGCATCTTCCAGGTCAAAACCAAGTTCCTTTGGTATTTTTTCTTCTTCGCTGTATATATTTCTATCCTCCATCAGGTGAATCGCCAGATAGGCAAGCTCACTTTCGGGAAGTTCAATTTCATTCTCATGAAGTACATTTTTTAGATCTTTAATAATGGAGAATTCATTCATGAACAAGGTATCCTTGATGATATCCTCCGGCAGTTCAATTGCCATATTGCTGCGGGTTCTTTCTATTGCCAGCAGCAGATGAATGAATGTACTGAAATTATCTACATCGTTATCCTTCAGCATTCTGCTTTCGGAGTACAGTTGTTTCATCATGCTTTTAACACTAGCTACAAGTTTTTTGCCAAACGTGACTTCAAAAAAAGCATGGAGAGAATAATCGTTGTTATCCTCATACAAAAACGCCAGTAGCTCGCTTATGGACTTGTAATTGTACAGAAGTTCTGCAAAAGCGTTTCTTTTACTCCAGTCGGAGCCAATGATCTCAAGACCATATCCCCTTCTTCTGACAAGTTTTAAGTTCTTCGTCCTAAGCCAGCCTTCAATTTTATCGAGGTAAAAAATAATGGTGCCCTCAACCACGTTAAATTGACTGCCAAAATATGCTGATTTGATGGGCTCTTTTGCAAGGAGCAGTTGTGCCGTAATCAAGACTTGCCTTTGTTCCTGGGTAAGCAGCCATAGTGGAGGTATTCCGTCGAAAAGTTTCCGTATGGTTTCAATGTCACTCTGATTCCCTCTGATTAGTAGATTGTCACCACTTTTGAAGATATGCAGCCTGTACTTCTTCAGCCAGTCATTGATGGAAGCCAACTCTCGCATAATGGTGCGATCGCTGACATCAATTTGATGTGAGAGATCCTTCGTGGACAAAGGACCTTTTTCAATCAGATTACTTAATATGAACTTCTGTCTGACAGTAAAAGCATCCATACCGTTCACACCCCATTCTTCATATTGTCAGTGGCTCCAGACCCATTATTCAGAGCCCAGAGCCACTAACCCAGAAGGTTTTCACTTCTTTTTTCGGTAACGATTATTTCTTAAATCTGCTCAAGTATTCATCGTAAGCTGTCTGTTCGAGGAAATTCTTGACCGTAACGATTTCCGCATTTGGTGCGACCTGTGCTGCTCTTCCTGCCAAGCTTTCCTGTGTAAAGATGACCTCTGTATCAGCAGGCAGTGCATTCACTGCTGAGTGTTTTACTTCAATTGCAAGGCCAGCTTCCTTAATCTTTTTCTTCAAAATGGATTCTCCCATAGCCGAGGAGCCCATACCCGCTTCACATGCAAATACAATTATTTTGGGTACATTCGTATTTAATGCTGGCGCACTTACATTTGAAATCTGCTGTCCCTTGCTTTCTGCTTTCATCATGGCGGTTAAATTCTTTGCCAT
>JAQSXD010000442.1 GCA_029266295.1 Bacillota bacterium
AACATTTCAAAAAGAATGTTGAACTTTTTTGTATTTTTCCATACTTTTTTTTTAGTAAATTTGTGGTATAATTATGGACGACCAATATAGCCTGTAAACGAACATACTGGCCGTACGCAGTTTTTCAGAATAACGTAAAAAATAGAAACTTGATATAGAAATAAGAGGGTATTGATTTATGGCAGAAGAGAAAAAGAGAAGGGGGAGACCACCCGGATCAAAAAATAAATCGCAAACCAATAAAGGGGCATCACAAACGCGGCGATCAGCTCCGCCGGCAGCAGGAGGAAGGCTCAGAGATGAAATCTGGGCAATTATCATTCTTGCAATTGGTGCATTTCTCGTAGTCTCATTACAGACAGAAGCTGCCGGACAATTCGGCCTTATGATCTCCAAGCTGATGAAAGGTCTATTTGGAGCAATTGCATTTGCTTTGCCATATTATTTGATTCTTTACGGATTACTGCTGTTTGCAAAGCGTACCGCACACATCAGCGGACGTTCGGTAGTTTTCCTGTTTTTGATCTTCCTGATGATGACCTTATTGAATTCGGCCCGTTTTCTTGGCGAGGGATCTGACTACAGCTTCTCTTTTCAGTTTATCGGACAGATGTTTACGCAGGGAGCGGAACTAAAGACCGGTGGTGCGTTTGGGATGACGGTGGGTTATCTCCTGGTCAAAATCATAGGAATGACTGGACTGTACATACTAGCTATTGTAGTAATTCTAATCTCGGTCATGCTGGTAATCAACACACCGGTTTCCCAATTCCTTGATGCATTAAAAGAGCGAAGGCAAGCCAGAAAACTGGCGGCTGCCGAAGCGGCGATCCTTGAGGATGAGAGCTGGGAGGAGCAGGAACCTACTCAAAAGGAGCCGCCTGCCAAGGAAAAAGGCAAGCGTCCTGCAGCAGCTAAAATTATTACAGATCACGAAAAAATTCATCCGTTTGAGAATAAAGAGTACAAGCGTTCGACCATCGAACTGCCTCCCATTTCCCCAGCAGCTGCAGCGGGTCCTGTTTCAGGCAACCAGCTCAAGATCCTTGATTATATGAAGGATGAAGAACTATTCGAAAAAGCCGCTGGAGAAAAAGGGAAGAATGAATTCGGATTAGAAGAGATCAAGATCAGTGTGCCGGGCATGGGACTTGATGGAGAAGGCGCAGAAGCACCGGGAATCAAAGAATACAAGAGTCCTGAATCACCTGCAAAAGGAGAAGATGCTCCTGTGAAAACCGATGGGCAGGAACCAGTGAAAGCATCAGGTTTAACGCCATCAAAAGAGGCAGCACCCGTCAAAGTTGAAGAGCTGAACATCAAAATTGGCGGGACCTCATTAAAGCCATTTCAACTTCCCTCGTCTGATTTGCTCACAAAAGGGCCTTCCAGCAACAATATGGGAGAGACGGAGAGCTTGAAAGCAAAGGCAGCCAAATTAGAACAGACACTGAAGGATTTTAACGTAAATGCGAAAGTGGTACAGGTCACCAAAGGACCTGCTGTTACGCGGTATGAAATCCAGCCCAGCACAGGGGTCAAGGTCAGCAGCATCGTTCGTCTCGGCGACGACATTGCGCTGAATCTGGAGGCGAAGAGTATCCGTATTGAAGCGCCGATCCCCGGAAAAGCCGCGGTAGGCATCGAAGTGGAAAATGACCGAGTGCATCTCGTCGCACTGCGTGAAATCATAGATTCCAGTGAGTTTAAGACAGCCAAATCAAAGATCACGTTTGCAGTGGGCAAGGACATTGCCGGCAAAGCGATCGTCGCGGACCTAAAAAGCATGCCCCATATGCTGATTGCAGGATCAACCGGTTCGGGAAAGAGCGTATGCATCAACAGCATCATCATCAGTATGCTCTACAAGGCAAAACCGGATGAGGTCAAGTTTGTGCTCATCGATCCGAAGGTTGTGGAGCTCGGCAATTACAACGGAATTCCTCATTTGTTGATTCCTGTCGTCACAGACCCGAGCAAAGCAGCAGCTGCCCTTAACTGGGCCGTTGCTGAAATGACAGACCGATATAAAAAATTTGCCGAGGAGGGTGTCAGGGATCTGGAGTCCTACAACAACAGTGTCAAAGGGAAGGGAGAAGATGATCGCTTCCTGCCCCAGATCGTCATCATTATCGACGAACTCGCGGATCTGATGATGGCGGCACCGTCTCAGGTCGAAGAATCCATCTGCCGACTTGCCCAGATGGCCAGAGCAGCAGGAATGCACCTTATCGTTGCAACCCAGAGGCCTTCTGTTGACATTATCACCGGTGTAATAAAAGCCAACATTCCTTCCAGGATCGCCTTTGCTGTATCCTCTCAGTTCGATTCGAGAACCATACTGGATATGGCAGGAGCAGAGCGGCTTGTGGGAAAAGGGGATATGCTCTTTAATCCCATGGGCAATGCGAAACCCTATCGTGTCCAGGGGACCTTTATTTCCGACTCGGAAGTACATAAGGTCATTGAATTTGTCAAGAGCCAGTCTCCCGAAACGGAGTACGCAAATGATGTAATCCACAGCATTGAAAAGGTACAGACTTCTGCCAATGAGGAGGATACGGACGAACTGCTTTCCGATGCGATCGAAACCGTCGTCAGAGCGAAACAGGCTTCCGTTTCCATGCTCCAAAGAAGATTTCGCATCGGATATAACCGTGCCGCAAGGCTCGTAGACATGATGGAAGCTCGTGGGATTATCGGCCCGGCTGACGGCAGCAGGCCCCGCAGCGTGCTCATGACAGAAGATGAGTTTCTCGGTTTGTCTGCAGACACCGAAGACCTTTAAGTTTGGGAATCGCTGATTCATTCCGTGCACACATCTGAACAGCTGAAGAAATCAAAAGAAAACGATTAATATGAGAAGAGGTATTCATGAATATTTATATAGAAACATTAGGCTGCGCGAAGAACGCCAGCGATTCGGAAACAGCGGCAGGCATTCTCGAAGCGGCAGGACATGTAATCGTGAAAAGTCCGGCGGAAGCAGACGGGATCATGGTCAATACCTGCGGCTTTATCAACGATGCCAAGAAGGAATCCATCGGTAGAATTTTCGATATGACGGA
>JAQSXD010000443.1 GCA_029266295.1 Bacillota bacterium
GGGCGATGTCCGCTATACCTATCAAAAAAATCTGCAGCCGTATGCAAAGAAACAAGCCCTGACCTTCGAAGGGTATCTTCGGAAGGACGGACAGGTAGGTATCCGCAATGAAATCTGGATTATTCCTACTGTTGGCTGTGTGAATAAAACCGCTGAGAAAATACAAAATGGAGCACAGGAACAGTTCGGACACCTCTGCGATGGGGTCTTTGCATATCCTCATCCCTATGGATGCTCCCAGATGGGAGACGATCAGGAACAGACACAGAAAATTCTGGCCGGTCTGGTTCGCCATCCCAACGCATCAGGCGTGCTTGTGCTGGGCCTTGGCTGTGAGAATAATCACATTAAAGTTTTTAAAAACTATCTGGGCAGTTTTGACCATGAGCGGGTGGAATTTCTTGAAACCCAGAGCGTTCCAGATGAAATTGAGTCGGCACTGGAGCTCATCGGCAAGCTGGCACGGCGCGCCGCACAGGAGTCGAGACAGACTGTCGGTTCGGATCGCCTGATCCTGGGCTTCAAATGCGGCGCTTCCGACGCATTTTCCGGCATTACTGCAAATCCTCTCTGCGGCAGGATCACAGACGAGATCACGGCCCAGGGCGGCAGTGCCATCCTGACGGAAGTTCCCGAAATGTTCGGCGCGGAAACCATTCTGATGGAACGGGCTGTTAATGAAGAGGTGTTTCACCAGATGGTTTTCATGATCAATGATTTTAAGGAGTATTATACCTCCCACAATCAGGTGATCTATGAAAATCCCTCTCCGGGAAATAAGGAGGGGGGGATCACCACCCTGGAAGAAAAGTCGCTGGGCTGTATCCAGAAAGGGGGCAGTGCGGAGGTCAACGCCGTATTGAACTACGGGGAGCAGTGTGTGAAAAAAGGACTCAATCTTCTGACCGGTCCGGGGAATGATATCGTATCCTGTACCAATATGACCGCATCGGGAGCGCATATGATCCTATTTACCACAGGGCGTGGTACGCCGCTGGGCGCTCCGGTCCCGACCATTAAGATTTCCTCCAACTCCGCATTGGCAGAAAAAAAGGCTGGGTGGATCGACTATAACGCGGGAAATATTCTGGAAGGAGGCTCCTTTGAGGAAAGCACGGAGGAATTGATGGATCTGATCCTCAGAGTCGCCTCCGGAAAGAAAACGAAAAATGAAGAGCATGGCTACAGAGAAATTGCAATTTTTAAATCGGGAGTCACACTCTGATCTCAGAGAGAAGGAGCCTTACATATGAAAAGAATACAAACCATCGCAAAGATCACGGAGTGTGGCGTGGTCGCTGTGATCCGTGCAGAATCGGAAAGCCAGGGCCGCAAAGTGATTGAGGCGGTAAAGGATGGCGGCATCAAAGCCATCGAAATTACCATGACCGTACCGGGAGCAGTCGATATCATCAAGGAATTGGCAGCAGCTTATGAGCACGAGGACCTGATCATCGGGGCAGGAACCGTTCTGGACCCGGAGACGGCCAGAACCTGCATTCTGGCAGGCGCTGAATACATCGTAAGCCCGAGCCTCAACCTTGAGACCATCAAACTGTGCAATCGTTACAGAACGGCGGTTATGCCCGGTGTAATTACAATCACGGAGGCTCTTTTGGCCATGGAATACGGTGCGGAAATCATAAAGATCTTTCCAGGCAACGCCTTTGGCCCTGATATTATCAAAGCCTTCAAAGGACCGGTTCCCCAGGGAAACTTTATGCCAACAGGAGGGGTTAACCTCGACAATATCGCACAGTGGATCAAGGCGGGGGCAGTAGCGGTAGGCACAGGCGGCGACTTGACAAAGGGCGCAGCAGACGGAAATTACCGCTTGGTAACGGAAACGGCGAAGCGATTTGTGGAAGCAGTCAGTCAAGCAAGAGGAAAGTGAGAAATAAGATGAAGAAAGTCGTAACATTGGGAGAAATCATGCTAAGATTAGCGCCGCCGAATCAGGAGCGCTTTTTACAGGCAAAGGCTTTTGATGTAGAGTATGGCGGAGGAGAGGCGAATGTGGCGGTCTCTTTGTCCAATTACGGATTGAATTCCTATTTTGTGAGTAAGCTGCCAAAGCATGAGATTGGACAGGCAGCCTGCAACCACTTAAGGCGTTATGGCGTAAACACCACATATATCGCCAGAGGCGGAGAACGGGTCGGCATTTACTTTCTAGAGTACGGCGCTTCTATGAGACCGTCCAAAGTAGTTTATGACAGGGCGAATTCAGCCATTGCCGATGCGGATGCTGAAGATTTTGATTTTGACAGCATCTTTCAGGATGCGGACTGGTTCCATTTTACCGGAATCACACCGGCAATCAGTAAAAAGGCGGCGGCCATTACGGAAGCTGCACTGAAGGCCGCAAAGAACCACGGGGTGACCGTCAGCGTCGACCTGAATTACCGAAAAAAGCTGTGGAGTCCAGAAGAGGCAAAAGCATGTATGTCCAATCTCATGCAGTATGTGGACGTTTGTATCGGCAATGAAGAGGATGCGGAGAAGGTGCTGGGATTCAAGCCGGGAAATTCCGATGTGACGAAAGGCAAGCTGGAATTGGATGGATATAAAGATATTTTCCGTCAAATGAAGGAAACCTTCGGCTTCAAATATATTGTGACGACACTGCGGGAAAGCTATTCGGCTACGGATAACGGCTGGTCTGCCATGATCTATGACGGAAAAGAATTCTATGAGTCGAAACGGTATCAGATTCATATCGTGGATCGCGTTGGCGGAGGGGATTCCTTTGCGGCAGGCCTGATTTACGGTTTGCTGGTCAAGGAGGATTTTCGATATGCCCTGGAATTTGCAACAGGAGCTTCGGCTTTGAAACATACGATTCACGGCGATTTTAATCTGGTTGGTATCAACGAAGTGGAAGACCTGATCAAAGGCGATGCTTCGGGAAGAGTACAACGATAATGTTTCCTTCAATAATATAATAAGCAAAAAACAGCATTTATGCTTAGATGCTGTTTTTTGCGATGGATTATTTTACAGAATTTGTTATAATGAATAACATCAACAACCGACTGTTAGGGGGTTAGGAATAAT
>JAQSXD010000444.1 GCA_029266295.1 Bacillota bacterium
GTTGATTCCACAAAGTGCTTCTATTTCTCCATCCGGTGCTTGGTATGTTAGGTCAACATGATCTAATTGTACAATCATATCACCGGTGGCTCCTTTCGTACGTTAAGCTCAGGGAACACAAACGGTGCCCTGACTTATCATATGGAATTGGGCGAAAAATGTGTGGCATTTTAGTTGTGAAAGATGCTACTGTTTGCCGCATGGAAAGCCCCACTTGGCAATTGCCCTCAAAAATAGTATGATTAGTGTAGATATATAGAAAATTTTGTCATTTGCTGCGAGGTGGAGAGTTCATGCCGGTTAGAATAATCGTTTGTGATGATGATGCGGAAGATATTGCGTTTCTGTCTGACGCTCTGTATACATATGACCCTTCTTTTGAGATTGCCGCCTTTCGAAGCGGTGAAACTTTACTTTCGGAGGTAACGGATTCGGGCCTCACCGCTGACATCCTTTTTTTGGATATCTATATGACTGGAATGGATGGAATTTTTGTAGCTCAGCGCATATGTGCAGAGCGGAAGGACCTTAAAATCATCTTTCTCTCGTCCAGTTCGGATCATTATCCACAGGCTTACGAGGTTTTCGCCTTCAATTACTTGGTAAAGCCCTTAAATCGGAAGAAGCTATACGCTGTGCTGGACCGCGCCCTCGAGGAGCTTAACCGGAAAAGTGACTACAAAATTAGCTTCCATTATAAATCAGCTTCATACAACGTGAATTGCCGCGATATCCTATATGTGGAAAGCCGGGACAAGCTGCTTCTGTTCCACCTTGTCGACGGAAGTGTCCTACAAACCTACTGGAGGCTTGATGAATTGATAAAGGAGCTACCGAAGCAATCCTTTATCCGTTGTCACCAAAGCTTCCTCGTGAATACTCTACACATTACCGAAATGGGAGAAAACACGTTTCGTTTAGGGCAGCATATGCTGAGCATTTCTCGGAAATATTTGAAGCCTGCAAAAGAACGATACTTTGATTACCTCTTTTCCCACATGGGTGGAGGGCGGCAAAAATGAGGGAATCAAAGCGCACTAAGGCATGGCTGATTGCAGGACTTCTTTTTGTGCTTATCTGCTCTCATCTGCCAGTGATGTATACACAGTTTTATCATACCCGAACAGCAACGCCAACGGCAGAAGACGGCAGCATAGATGTAGCAGGTGTTTCTCTGTCTAAAGAAACTATTCTAGACGGGGAGTGGGCGTTTTATTGGAACCGCCTGATTGCAGACAAGCCTGAAGAGCTAGGGAGTCCCGATTTTCATATCCAGGTGCCGGATTACTGGTCAAAATACAAAATTGGTGGAGAATACCTGCCCGCAAGTGGCTACGCAAGCTACCGGCTCACACTAAGAGGCCTGGAGGCCTCCCAACCGATAACGGTAAGTATTCCGGATTTTGGAAGCGCATACCGCATATTCATCGACGGTGAGCTCTCATCGGAAAGTGGAGTTGTGTCAGAGCAGTCCAGTAACGTTTTCACCACAACCAAGGCAAAGCTCTATCCCGTAGCACTGTCCGATGCATCGGAGCATGTAATCGACCTTGAGGTTGCTACCACTCGGTTTTCCGGGCTGTATATGGCTCCCGTTTTAGAAGAGTATCATCACGCCATACAGGAGGACAGTAGCCGGAACACGGTGCGGCTGATCCTGTTTGGCATGGCACTGTTTTCCTTCTTTATCTTGGTCGTTACATACGGGCTGTCTTTTCGAGGCGGCAGACGTTCTATCTGGATTCCAGCCATAGGTGTTTTCGTCTTGCTGCGCATTATGTTGACCACAGAGTTCTTCAGCCTATGGCAAAGTACGGTGTTCTTTGGACTCTCCTATGAAGAGACCAACCCACTCATGTTTCTGGTATCCTTTGCGTTCAAATACCTATTAATTTACCTCTTGCAAGATCTTCTGGGCATTACGTTCTCCCGAAAGGAGAAGCAAGGCTTTCTAATTTATTACGCCGTTCTGTATTTCAGTTACCTTCTCATACCGCATGGCTTCTACAACCGGTATTTCTCTCTTCTGCTTCCCGTTGCCGCTTTCGCCATCGAGATTTACGCTTTTATTAAAGTTTGGCTTAACAGGCGGAATCTAAAGAAATACGGACTGCTGATCTATTGGGGTGCAGCTCTGGCCATTTTGGGACTGATTGTCGACTGCTATTACATTAGCGGCAACAGTTATCTCAATCTGTCACTTGCATTACTGATCCTATTTACCGTATACATGATGATTCTCAGCTTGGTTTCTACCCTGCGAACGGCAGATGTGTATAATGAGCTTGCTGTTTCCACCTCGTGGCTGGAACAGGCAAGGAACCAGATTGGCATGCAGATAGAGTATTATGATGCACTTAGCACTCAGATTAATGAGGTTCGGGTTGTGCGGCATGATACACATCATTTTGTTGCTGTGATGACGCGGCTGTTTGGCGAAGGTCGATACGAGGAACTGGGCCAATTTTTAAGCGAATACGCGGACTTGTGTGAAACCGAGCCGCTTACGGTCTTCTGTGAAAACGTCGTGGCAAACTCAATTCTGGGGTACTACGCGTTGAAAACGAAAGCGTGCAACATCTCGTATCACTGTGCCTGCGCCATTCCCAAGCGGATTTCGATTAACGACAGCGATCTCTGCGTAGTATTGGGCAACGCTTTGGAAAATGCGATGGAGGCCTGCGAAAAAATGGATGGGTCGGTCGTGCGGATGATTGCTGTCGAGGCTAGGATAGTAAACGGTCAGATGCTGATTAAAATTGAAAATTCCTATGGCGGGGTTGTATATCAGAAGGATGGCCGTTATCTCTCCGCAAAAAACAGTTGTGCCCATGGACTTGGTTTACAAAGCATCCAAATGGTCGTGGATGCTTGTGGTGGTTTCCTCAAAACGGAGCACTCTGAGGCGCTGTTTACCCTGATGGTTGCTTTCCCCAATTCGGGTGGCGATTGATCCATTGGATCATTCTGAAATACCATCTTTCCTACTCTGTCAAGTGTTTTAGCAGGCATTTTCGGCGGCAGAGGCGTCGATTTCGTCATCGACGAGATTTCATC
>JAQSXD010000037.1 GCA_029266295.1 Bacillota bacterium
TTCTGAGCTATTTTTATATTACTCATTTCAGCTCCTCCTGCAACTCTAGGGTAATTAATTTTTTATAAAAAAACAAGATTGAGTTTGTTCCGGCATTAGGAAATACACTTACTAATTCCCACATATCGTCGCCATACTCGAACATAGACATTTCGATTCCCATCGGATCGAACCCCGCACTTGGATTAAATTCCATGCTAGCTTGATTGTAACGAACAACCTTATATTGCCAATACTGATACATACGCCTCTCCTCCTTTTTTCTTTTATCATATACCAAAATATGTAAGTATTCAACGAAAGAGAATCGACGCATTATGACACGTTTCAACAAGCAGAAAACGCCCTGGTCCAACCGAAGGGCGCTTTCTTAAAGGAGGTTCTGTGAAGGAAAACCTATGAACACATTTCACCAATATCATATTAGCATGGGTTTTAGGCAAATTGTGCCACACTTATATTTTCTCGAAAAATCTCTTCAGCTTAGCACCGATAGCCTGTCGCGTATACCCCAGATCCGCCGCAATCTCCTTATCCTTCATCCCATTCCTGTACTTCATCCGCAGTATCGTTCGGATCTCCGAATCCTCCACCGACTCCAGCCATTCCTCCATGCTCAATATCTGATCTTGAATTTCATCCAATACCCGATCCAGCTTCTCCTTTACCTGCTTCCCCTTTTTCTCGTCAATCCCGGAAACTTTGAACGTCGTCTCTATGTACGGAAACTCTACCATAGATCCCTTCACGCTTGCTGGCACAAAAGGGAGATTATTTAGTTCCTCCTGCAGCTGCTTGGCTTCCTGCTTCAATGATTTTAACTGCTCCAGCTCTACTCTCGTCAAGGCCTCACCTCCCCCTATAGCGTCAACCGGACAACTCTCTTGCCTTCGGTTCGCGGTTCGTATTTATCGCACTGGTCTGCAGGGCATCCGCGTAATTTTCCTGTACGTCCTGCGTAATAGCATATTTTTGTTATATCATGATTGCTTCCACTTGCCGAACAACGGTACCGGCAATCTTTATGCTTGCATTTCATTAGTTCACCCCAATTTTTTTACAAACCTTTAACATGGTTTTCATCTGTTCCTTACAAAACTCGACTATACTGATATTGCGAGTAAAACTTTTCATTGACCACTTCTCTTTAAATTGCCTACCCTATGCACCACCGGGGCGGGTATTTTTTTTATTACCTTCACACTTACTACACAGATCCGGTTGAAAATTCATGTACAGTACTTCCGTCTTCCTGCTCGCGATTTGGCTATAAGACATTCGATACTCCCTGTTCCAATCTCTGAGAGCGTCATTATATAGCTCCGTTTCGTATCCGCTCAGTATCACCGGACCTTTATGGGCTTTCAGGATTTCCAGCAAGTTCTCGTGCTGCAGTCGACTCATCTCACAACGGTATTGCTTGCCGTGCCGGGTTTCGAGCATGTATGGAGGATCCGCATAGATTAGGACGTTGCTGTGATTAAATCTTGATATCAGCTCCTCTGCAGGACGATTGTCAATCTGCACTTCTTTGAGGCGTTCAGCAACCTCTATGATCTGGAGGGGAAGGTCGTTCCAATATTTCAGCGCATATGCCCGCTCACGACCCTGCACGTCATTTTTCCAGCCTACCTTTTCGCCGTTCGTTCTGAAGCCGTGTCCCATATTGCACTTTATGTAGAAGTTGCGCGCCCTCTGGAACCGATCTCCTTCCGGTACCGTCCCATAAGCTTCCTCGTAAACCTGCCGGGCATATGGAGTAAGGTATATTTCTCTGGCTAATCTTTCGGGATCATTTCGTATGCACTCGAAAAGGTTTACCACTTCACCGTCCAGATCGTTGGCCGTTTCTATATTTGACTTAGGCTTTTTCAGAAGAACCGCAAGGGATCCCATGAACGGCTCTAGGTAGCTGTGATGTTTTGGAAAGTGGCCTATAATCCAATCTGCAATAGACCACTTTGCTCCCGGATATTTTAGGATCGCTTTCAATTGGTTAATTCCCCTTTCCTTCTGTTCCATCTCTCCGCTTGCATTGCCTTATTCCCATCATGGGTTCCCGTTGACGGACAATCCCATCCATAGGTTCCGCAACGGCATACGGTGCATTTCACACTGTAAGAGGTTTTTGGGTTTGCGAACTGCTCATATTCCGCCTTACCTCCACAGAAGGGGCAGGGTTTTAAATCAGTAGCCATGGATTCCTCCTATTCGTCTTTTTTAATTTGGTGTATAGATGTATGTTTTCTATCTTTTTATAAGGAGTATCTATATATAAAAAAATAATCTATATATAGGGGTTTGGAGAAATCGGCTTAAACTATGTATCTATACACCCGAATTTTATTCCATATGGCTTATATGCATCGGAAAGGAGAATGTTTTGGTAATAGAAACTGTCCTTTCGTCTTATCTTTTCAAACTGCTTGCCCATTTCAATGCCAAACTTCGTACTGCTCATACGATATTCATTGTTCTCCTCTGCCCATTTGGCGTATGCTTGATACAGACTCCCGCTTTTCTCCTCTCCCACTCCCGTTTGACAGCAGGCCTCGACAAAAGCAGAAAGCACGTCCATTTCCCCCTTGTATTCCTTTACGGCGTTCTCCACTGCCAAGGGCTTTTTAAGTCCCTCCTTCTGCCAGAGCAGGCAACCGTCAACCGCCCATTTCAGAATTGCAGGAAGCTCTGCTTTTAACTTGTACTTTAGCCTCCTGTCGATCTTGTTCTCTGGGATCTGTACCATAAAGGGGATCAGGTGCACACGGCGCCAGATACCGGTGTCCGTGCCGCGGATGATAGGCTTGTGATTCGTTCCCATCCATAGTTTGAATTCCGGAGTGAATTCAAACTCACTCCCATATTGAAATCTCGCCGTTACCCTGTCACCACCGGTAAGCTGCTTCAGCAGTCCTTCGTTGAGTCTCATCCCCTCATTTGGTTCTACGGATGTAACAAACCGAGCTCCTTTTAGTCTGGCAATGTCACTGTTTGCGCCGCTCCCCTGATTTTTAATCATCAAGGTTTCAGGCTGGACGTTTACCGCATAATCTCCCAGAATATCTCCGATTGTATCAATGAAGGTGGACTTGCCGTTTCGTCCGGTACCATAACAGAAAAAGGCACATTGTTCCTGAGTGGACCCGGTGAGGGAATAGCCTACCGCTTTCTGTACATAACGGATGAGCTCCTGATCATGGGAAAAGATGTCATTCAGAAAGGCCTCCCATAGCGGGTAATCGATCTTATCTGTGTACTCCACACAGGCCATTTTCGAGATCAGCCTCTTATGATCATGAGCAAGCAGTTCTCCATTTTTTAAATTGATAGTGCCGTTGAGTGTATTCAGCAGGCCGGAGTGTTTATCCATCTGTTCCGGAAGCACAGGCAGGCGGTGCTCTGTCTCCCGGATCATGGCATTCTTGGCCTTGCTGCTTCTGCTGTATTTCAGATGCTTCATGAACTGCTTTTCGATTTCCTCTTCGTCTTCCGCATCCGATATATTCCCGATGTACCGTTTCAGATCGTGACGCATTTCCTCAATTACTTCATCAGACATACGCTTCACACTGCCCGTGTTGTCTGAGCACCACTTGCGACCATCGTAGTAATACCAAGCCTTATTAATGTAGCTGTATTTGATGCTTTCCTGAAAGGTATCAGAAAAGCGCTCAGCATTTCCGGTGTCGTCAAAAGTATAAAGTTTTTTCTCCTCTAGCTTGGCTGCTCCGATCTTGATGCTATACTCAGCCTTCGGTTCATACACCGTGCGACACTCTCTGACGGCCTTGGAAATTGTAAGCAAACCATAAGTACTGCCGGACTGCTTCCGGTCCCACTTCGACCTCATCAGACCGGATGATCTGAAAATGCGATCCATCATCTGTTCATCCCTGCCGCACCAGAAAGCAAGCATATTACAGAAGCTCATGTCTGCCTCCGACTGGCTTTGAAAATAGCTCTGCCAATTGCCGGCGTAAAGATCGGAGAACATAGCACCCTGACGGGAGGCGGAGGCCAGCTTAATTACATCTGCTTCTGATAGATTTAGCTGCTCCCCCCGAACGATCCCTGTTGTGGGTTCCTTACCCCCTCCGATATATTTCTCATGGAGTGTTTTTATCGTTTCGCTGCAGTCCGTAATATCCAGATATTCCGCTGCAAGTTTTCCCGTCATGATGAAAAATCTGCCTTCCGAATACATTTCAACATTATTTTTTCTTCGGCCGGCGGGAGGCAGCGTACCCTTACAAATGATATGGATGCCCTTACCGCTGATGGAGTATTCGGAATAGGAGCAAAGAGTATGGATGAATTCATAGATGATATTACTGTCCTCAATACCATTTTTATAGTCCTCTATTGCATCCTCAACCCCATCAATGTCTACGCCGAAATATCCATCACCGAACATAAACCCCACTCCGTTGAAATTCGCGGATGCCGAAAGGGCAGTCCAGTAATCGGTCCAGGTTTCCCGGTTGTTGCTCTGTGCCTGTCCTCCGGTTTTGGCATTGACCGGTATTTTCCGGATCTTCCCTGGACGAGTCTCGTCGAGTTCCGCTTTCCAGCAGACCCAGTGATTCAGTTGTTTTAGTTCCTGTGGTATGTATTCGTGCATTGTTCATCTCCTAGAATGGCATATCGTCGTCTTCGTCAATCTCTTCCATGCCGGTCGGTGCCAGATCCGCACTTTTGAATTGGTGCTTTACGGTGCCGACCTTAGTCTCGTTAATGTAGCCAACCTTGGCAGAAGTCTTATTGTTGTAGTCTTCGTGTTTTACGGTGATCCGCAGCGGCTTATGCTTTAAATCTAAAGACCAATCACTTAAGTCGGCATATTGCTTTCCATTTTCAAGCCCGGCAGCCTTGGATAACGTCTGAATCTGTTTAATACTGAAACCGTCACAAGCCAGATCCCCGTCAGTCGGTTCCTTGCGTCTCCATAAGGAATGCCAGAGGTATGCTCCCTGATACGGCTGCTCTACATCATTTCTGACGATCATAGGAATGTTAATGAAAGCAGTGCCTCCCTTGGTGACGTCCAGAAACGCCTCCTTGATAATTACCTCGTATTCCCCTTCCGGGATTAGGCCTCCGCCCTTTGATGCTTCGTTATGATTTACTGAAAAACCCATGTTATTCCTCCTCTATTATCTGTAGTGCTTCCTCCACCGACCGGGCAATTCCTGCCCGGTGATGAAGACTTCTCATTGTGTCAATAAACTTTCTCTGCCGTTTTCTCACGACTGCCCCCTTCTTTTTCACCTCGATAAACGCCACTTCCCCGTCTCCTACAAAGAGTAAATCGGAGAAGCCCTCAGGAAGGCCGGTCACCCTGCGAATATTAATTAAGACTTCCTGATGAAATTCCTTGCTGTAGACCCGCTCTCCCTGCCAGAAGTCTCCCGCATTGGTACGGAACACGACGCCTTTCTCTGATAATGCTAGGCGTATCTGATTTTGAATGTCACTCTCCTGCGTCATATGATCCCCCTCTTCTTAGCCTGAAAAAAAGCCCAACCGCGTTTGTAGTTATTTTTTCGGGCGTATTCCAGGAGCTCTCCCATAGTCTGGCATTCATCCGGGGATTGATAGTCCAGGACAAAACCCTTTATGATTTCCAGTTTAGCTTCCTTAATTTCTTCAATGGTGCGTTCCCTGACCGGATAGACGAATCCGCACCTCGGGCAAGCGGGCTCCGGTTCATGGGTATAAAAGCATTCCGGACACTGGCGAACCTTGACGGATTCCTCCTCTTTGGCTATCTTGTCACCTTTCTTCTTCGGATCAAGTTTCCATACCCGATCCTGATCAGGAAGGCCAAACCGGGTGTAATTGCCCACATGATCGATGATGACGGCACGTTTTCCGGGTTGATATCGCATACAGCGCATTGACTGCTGAATGAAGAGCGTCAGCGACTTGGTAGGCCGCAGCAGGATCGCGGTATTGCAGTCAGGAACATTGAAGCCTTCACTGATTAGATCGACGTTGCAAAGAACCATGATGCTTCCCCGCTTGAAACCTTCGACGATCCGTTTACGCTCCAGCTTATCCGTTGTCCCATCAATATGTGCTGCGCGGATTCCCGCTGCATTAAACTGCACGGCCATAGCCTCACTATGTGTGATGGATGTGCAATAGCAGATAGCCTGCTTACCGGCGGACAGTTTTCGGTAGTATGAAATCACGTCTCCGTAAATCGCATCTCGGTTAAGCTTCTCGACCACTTCTGTAGTATCGTATTCCCCTCGCTTGGTGTGCACTCCATCGAGATCCATAAGGGAAGGAGCGTAATAATCGAACGGAGCAAGGAAGCGATTCTCTATGAGCCATTTTGTTGATACACCTGTGATCAGCTTGTCATTAACGTCCCCGAGACCGCCGCCGTTTAAGCGGATCGGTGTCGCTGTGACTCCGACGCATTTAGCCTCCGGAAAAGCCTCGTAGATCTTCCGATATGATGCTGCCAGACAGTGATGGTTCTCATCGGTGATAATGAGCTGCGGCGTCTTTAGTTTTTTTATCCTCCTGGCGGCAGTCTGCACCATCATGATCCTGCAATATCTCATATCGACGCCCCACCACTGGAAGGTCTCCTTAATCTGGTCGCATAGTTCCTGCCTGTGGACAAGGAAGAGGACCCGGTTGCCCTTTACGGTGGTACGTCTTGCAATCTCGGCAACGATGACGGATTTTCCGCCCCCGCAGCCAAGAACAATGCAGGGAGACCGAAAACCCTCCTTGTATGCTTGTTTCACTCCGTCAATCAGTTCAATTTGATACGGCCTTAGATTTTTCATCCTTCTGCCACTCCTTGAAGCAATCTATACACATTTCCTTGCCAGTAGTTGTCTTTGTGCCTTCCCTGATTTGCGCTGTAGTCCTCTTTTTGTCCGGAAGGATCTCCTGACCGCAGATCTCACAGAAACCGGACTGATAGTCTTTCGCAACCTCGGACAGCGGCTCCAGCTTCTCAAGAAGATCTTTAATCTGGTTAAATTGATCGACGGTCATCAGTTTGCTGCTCTCCACCCCCACCTGATTGAAATAGGTTGCAAGGAGATCCTTGACAAACTTCTTTCCGACTTTTGATTCAGCCAGGGCAGACAGCTCTTTCTTCTGAGCTGCGCTGGCCTTCTTCGGCGGCTCAATTCCGTCATCCAGCCATGCCCTGAGATCTTCCCCCAGTTTGGGAGTAATTGCCTCGCCAAACTTGTCCAGAAAAGTGGTATCCTTGCTTGCAGTAGCAATGTGATTCCTTGCGATATCCAGAACGATATCAAATTCATATTCCGTATCATCCCTTTGGATTGGCGCCAAGCCAATCTTTACCGGTGCAAGCTTTCCTCGATCGTTTTCCTGCATCGCATAGTCCATTTTGGACCGCATGGTTACAATGGTATGGCATTCTACGGCAAGAATAGTATTAACGAGACTGTTCTGTTCCTTTCCTGCTTCATTCCATGCTGTGTAGCTGGTTTTGCCCGGCTGCGTGGCGATCTTCTCCTTGATCTCCAGAACTCCTCCATCATTATTCCAACCATGAGAAAAGCTATCGACAATCACCACTCCATCCGGCCCCACGGCTTCGGCCGCTTCCTGAACAAATTGCTTATATCGTTCAGGAGAATACGGTGGATAAAGTGGCTGATATAGAAAGCTACCCGTCTCAAAGGGAAGGTCACGGCGGTCTGCATAAAACCGTCCCCGCTCATGCTCCGTATCAATGAAGGCTATCTTTTCCCAATCCCCTGTAATGCCGTAGGCTATGTAGAGAGCACCCAAGCTTTTCCCCGCTCCGGAAACGCCAGTCAGTGCCAGTCTTAGCTTCGCTTTTTTTCTTGTAACTTTTTCAAAACCCATGATTTCCTCCTATCTGATTCTGAGACTTTCTGTCTGCTTCAGCTCCGCACCAGGGATAACCTCCCCGTCTTTCAGGCTGATCAGAAGTTCAGACTTATTAATTTCGGGATCCTTATATTTAACGAACTCTTTCCGGTTGGCCTTGGCCCATTCAAGGAACCCCTTTTCATCTTCAATGGATGTTGACGGTGCGTTTTTCTGTATATTGAAGCTAAAAAGAGCCGTTTTAAACTTGGTCTTGCCCACAAAGCGCATGGCACCCTCCAGGGATTGCCTCAGCCACTTTACACGGTTTTTCAGGGACGCTTTCCGCTGTCCAAGGCGATCCTCTTCTTCTTCGATCGCCTTGATATCTGCATCGATGGTTTTTATGATCTTGGCATAGCCGTCGGCTTTCTGCTCAATTTCTCCTTCCATCTCTTCGATCATGGAAATGAGTTCTTTCTGATCTACATCCTCGTCGTAGAGTAGGTCCATCAGGCTGGCATGAATGCCGGTTAATTCATAAAGTGTTCCGCTGCTCATTTAATTTCCTCACTTTCTAGGCTAATCTGCCCCGGCAGTCCAGCTCTTGTGATCTTTATATTAAGTTCGTCGTTCTTGGTTATATCCAACTCAGGCAGGGCTTCCTTCTTGATGTACAGGGTTCCGACAATTGGCTTGTCGGACTGTTCTTTGAACCTTACGGCTCCTTTAGTCTCTTTTTCAAATGCGAATTTTATGTTCATGTTTGACTCTTCTTTCCTTTCGTGATACTATTGGGGTGAAATATTTTCGCGTGTGTCCCTCTCAGGAATTGCCGTTCCTTGGGGCACTTTTTTATTGCCATCCTCCTCGATATCTCCTGCAGTAATAAGTTCAAGAAATGCGAGCACGACAGCCATCGAGCATAAATTGGTCAATGCCTTAGCGATAGGCTCCTGAGCCTGTTTCGTCTCATCGTCTGTGAGGTTGTGTTTCTTTTTTAAGTTTTCAAGATTCATTTAAATAATACCTCCCTCTGAATTTTCCCGCGTTGTATAGCCTCCTGATGGCTGCTGACAAAGATATCTACCTTCCGGCCCTTGACCGCTCCTCCGACATCCTCCGCTATATATGCCTGTCCGTCGATTAAGATCTCACTGCCAAGCGGTATCACATCAGGGTCTACCGCTACGGTTCTACCCTCTGTGGCAATCGTGCCGGTAGCAGTAATGCCATTCGACTTCCCGCAGCAGATAGCGCAGCTGCAGTAATGGGTGACGGTGAAGGTGCCAAGGCTAGTGGGCTCATTCGGGATGGTCCTCGTGATCGGATTGATCTCTACTGACTCCTGCTCCTGCCTCAGCTCCATGATCTGATTCAGGGTGTCCTCCTGGGCGACTGATATGTTGGCCAGATTGCCAAGGATAAGGATCGCACAGAGGCTTACAAGGATGATCAGCCCCACCAGCAGCATGGTGATTACAAAGAGTTTTTGGGTGATTTTATGTAGGTGCCGTTGTATCCGAACTGTTTGATTGTCTGTCATACTCCTTACTCCTTCCTCAATGCATTGACACAAGCAGCGCAAACATTCCTGTCATGGAATCGTCTGATGCCCTTCATATCTCCGCAAAAGACACAGGCTGGTGCGTACTTCTTGAGCACAATGGATTCATCGTCCACATAGATTTCGATGGGGTCCTTAATTTCGATATCCAGGGTTCTTCTCAGCTCGATCGGCAGGACAATGCGTCCCAGCTCGTCCACTTTTCTTACAATTCCTGTTGCTTTCATTGGTGTTCCTCCTTTGATTGATGGCTCAGACTTCTCCGTCCATCCTGAGAATTTTGTACTTATGGCGATCTGTGCCGAGTAGCTTTCCAGTCTTCATGGCGACCAGCATCTCCATGATCTCGTCCAGATCAATTGATACGTCTTGCAACAATCCAGTAGATAGACTCTCTATGCAACCATATGCTTCCGCTGCAGTACTACACCGATATTCGAGTGGGTAATGTCCGTTTGAGACTATGATTTTAAAGTGCATGGGTTTTCTCCTTTCCGCCGGCGGTTCCGGCTACTACATCTGACTACTCTCCACGATCCTGCCGGCCACGTCAGGGATGAAATATTGTTTGGCCTTACCGGTTTTATAATATTCCAGATCCTGAAGCAGCTCCGGCATTCGCCCCGGAGAGAGCCGCATATACTTGGCGGTCTGTGTTGGTGTGATGAAGGCGCCGCCGCCGACAAACGCCTTCATGTCTTTAGTCAAGGACTGCTTGTCCAATAGTTCTCCTCCTTTCTATTAAAGCCCTTCCCTCCCTATCCCGCCTTCGGCTCTTTTGGCTCGTCACCTGGCAACTCTAATAAATATTCAATGGTTACTCCCCATTTCTGACTCATCAGTCTTAACTTCCCTGATGGGATTTCGGTAGTACCTCTGATCCACGACAAATAGGTTTTTGACGTTATACCGAGTTGCTCCGATAAAGCCTCTTTTGATAGCCCACTGCGGACTCTCTCAGCTTCAATGTTACGCAAAATTACCATTCTCAAATTGAGTCGTCCTCCTTTCTAGTTTACTCGTTTTGAGTAATTTTTTCTTAACTATAACTCGTTTTGAGTAAATCGTCAATAGTCTTTCATTAATAATCTTCCCAAAACGAGAAATATTTTATTGACTTATTCCTATAAAATGGTAATATCAATATAAAGAGGTGAAACGTATGAGTATCGGAGAAAAATTAAAAGAACTAAGAGAAGCGAAAGGCTTTAATAAACGAGAAGCCGCTGAAAAGCTCGGAATGCCCTATACTACTTATAATAATTATGAAACTGACACGAGAGATGTTGGTTCCGAAACATTAAGAAAGATCGCCCGTTTCTATGGCGTTACAATAGATTTCATATTAGAAAATGATGTCGATGGGCATGGCTACTATCTTGATGAAGAAGCAGCAAAGATTGCTCAAGAAATCTTTGATAACCCTGATCTGCGGATACTCTTCGACACCACCAGAAAAGTAAAGCCCGAGGATCTAAAGTTAATAAAGGACATGGTTAAACGAATGAGTGGTGACGATGATTAATGACATATGTAGAATACATTGGAGTTCATCTTGTTGATCTCCCCCATGGGGTTCGTGGTTTCACCAAGAAAAATAAGGACGGCAGTTATACGATAATGATTAATGCTCGGTTGAGCAGTGAAATGCAAATCGCTACCTACGACCATGAGATAATGCACATTGAGAACGGTGACTATGATCGAAAGATAGATGTGAATGAGACAGAAAGAAAAAGGCACGCTCGATAGATCAAAGCAGTGATTACATGTTTAGTGGAGGTACATAATGGGGGTACTTGATTTTCTTAAAACCAGCGAATATAAAACGGAAATTTTAGATCTAAAGAAACAATTGCATGATATGCAAGAGAAATGGGATAAGCTCACTCTTTCGGAAAAAGATACGAAACAGCAATTGCATGAACTCCAATCTAAATGCAACAGCCTTGGCGTTACAGAGTATTATGAAACTAAATCAAAATTAGACACCTTAACCGAAGAAATTGATCAATTACTCAAACAACAAGAAGACCTCTCTGCTTCCATAGTGGAGCGTTCCGATAAAGACCAGCGACTGAGTAAGAATATTGAATCCCAGGCAAGAAAATTATCTAAAATAAAAGAATTGTACAGAAGCGTAGAATACTCCATCGACAACTATATGACGCAGGACTTTTCTTCTGAGCTTTACAAAATCCCCAAAAACGATTTGGATCAAATAGAAACCATATCCCCTTCCATTATCTTAAAGCTCCATTCCATGGACATTCAGAGCCTCCGAAAAGCTTTTAAGGAAAATGATAAAACCATTGAAAATCTTCTTCAGAAATACTCTGATAGATACACCACAAAGGCAAACAAAACGATATATCAGCTCATGGTGATTGCATTAAGAGCAGAACTTCAAAATATTCTATTTAATTTAAAATATGAAAAATTGGAGAAAGCTATTTCAGATGTAAAGTCAGTTACCACTAAATATTTAAAAATTGCAGCTGATGGAAATCAAAGTATAGCAGGCACTCTGACCAAATTTATCGGTGAAGTAGAATACCTATTTATTAATGCGATCAAAATAGAATACAATTACTACGTGAAAAAAGAACAGGCTCGTCAAGAGCAACTTGCCCTTCGAGAGCAAATGCGTCAGGAGGCCGAAGAACGAAAAGCCTTAGAAGCAGAAAAGAAAAAAGTGGAGAGGGAAGAAGAAAAATATCACAATGAAATTGCAAAAATCCAAGAAATTATGGCTGTCGCAAAAGATTCTGAAATTGCATCTTTAAATGCCCGCATTTTAGATCTTCAATTGAAGCTTTCAGAGGTTGTCTTAAAGAAAGAAGAGATTACAAATTTGCAAAACGGAAAAGCAGGCACTGTATACATTATAAGCAACTTGGGTTCCTTCGGAGAAAAGATGTTTAAAATTGGAATGACAAGACGTCTCGAACCGCAAGACCGAGTCAATGAGCTCGGAGACGCCAGCGTTCCTTTTAAATTTGATGTCCATAGTTTTATCTTTTCGGAAGATGCCGTTGGACTTGAAAGCACTCTCCACAAAAAGCTCAATGACGCTAGGGTTAATAAGGTTAACTTACGTAAAGAATTCTTCTACACCACCGTTGACGAATTGGAGACTCTCGTAAATGAGATTGACTCCACTGCTGAGTTCAATAAAACTATGCTTGCAGAAGAATATAATCAGTCTTTATCGAGTGACACTGCCTATACATCGGACTTTACTCTTGTTGATGGTGAAGATAGCGATGATGAAGAATAATCAGTACATAAAATAAAAACAAACGCCCCTGTTGGCGCAGGAGCGAATGTTATAAATCGGGCTGTAATAGTACAAACCTTCATCAGTAACTGAATTGTATCATTACAGCCTGAGAAAATCAAGTCTCGGGCATTTTTATGCCCAAAATCAGAAAGGAATGGTACATATGCCAAGAGAAACATTTAGCTTTGAGGGTAAGCGGTATGACGTGACCGCCAAAACGGAGCCGGAACTGGCAGTGAAAGTCGCCGAGAAAAAGAGAGCTCTGGAAGAAGGTTCAATCATTCTAAATAAGAGCACAACAGTAAAGAAATGGACTGAGGAATGGCTGGAGACCTACGTGGAACCGAACGTCAGCGACGCCACGTTATATGCCTATAAATGCCGGATCAAGATATACATTACCCCTGCCATCGGCAACATGCGCCTGGTCGATGTTAGACCGCTGCATCTTCGTAAAATCCTTAACGGCGCAGCTGGATGCTCCAGAGACCATATCAAGAAAATCCGATACACTCTGGTTCAAATATTTACGAAGGCTCAACGCAACAAGCTTATCATAAATAATCCCGCTGAAGATCTGGATATTCCAAGGGCAGAAAACAATACCCGCAGATCCATTACGGATACAGAACGTACATATATATTGAAAGTTGCTGACAAACATCCCTCTGGACTTTGGGTCAAGCTGATGCTGTACTGCGGACTGCGGCCCCAAGAAACCGCCGCCCTGCAAGGCCGGCATCTGGATCTAAAAGGTGGTAACCTGAAGATCGAAAACGCACTAAAGCGGCACGATAATACCATTGGAGATACCAAGAGTCGATCTGGCAAAAGAACGGTACCCATACCGGATATTTTGCTTCCAGAGCTTAAGGCGCTAAAGGTTGATCCATACGAGTATGTTTTTAAGAACCGAGATGGTTCTCACATGACCACGGCAGGCATGAGAACACGCTGGAGAAGCTTCAAGCGTGAGATGAATATTGAAATGGGATGCAAGACCTTTAAAAACGCAGTTGTTCCCCCCTATCGAGTCGCAGATGACCTAGTGCCCTACTGTCTACGACATACGTACTGCACAGACCTTCAGGACGCCGGTGTACCGATCAACGTCGCCAAGGAATTGATGGGTCATTCCGACATCAGCATCACTGCGAAGATCTACACTCACCACTCTGAAACGTCCTATAACAATGCGAAAAATCTAATAAACAATATGCATAATGGAGCAAAAACTCCCACAGTAACTCCCACATCTCCCACACAATTATAGCGGATATTAGACGATTTCAGAACCAAAATCAGTGCAATAAAAAACCGCCAAACGCATTGATTTACAGTGCTTCAGCGGTTCTTTTCTTACTTGGCGGAGAGCATGGGACTCGAACCCACGGGGCTTTAACACCTTACTCGCTTTCCAGGCGAGCTCCTTAGCCACTCGGTCAACTCTCCAGACTTATTA
>JAQSXD010000445.1 GCA_029266295.1 Bacillota bacterium
ACGCCAGAGAAGATAAAGGATATTACTCTGGTTTTATTGACATTGATACCGATATATCTGCTGGTGGTTTCATTCTCGCCGATGGCCTTACAGCAGCGTCCTGTCTTTGTAAACTCAAACAGGTAGCCCACAATGAGTATTGCAATCATTAACGCTGTAAGCTGAACATAGAATTCATTCAAAAACGCAGACTTATCGGGTGCAAAAACCACGTCCTTCGAAAGCAAATAATTGAGAAAGCCTCTGAGGGAAATGAGCATTGCAAGGGTTGTCATAAAGGAGGACACCTTGAATCTGGTAATAATCATTCCATTGATCACACCGATCAGAATCCCGATGACAATTGCGACGGGAAACATGAAAGCAACGCCATATTGAGCTGCGACCATCGCTCCGACCGTGGCAGAGACTGCAGCAGTTCCGCCAATGGACAAATCGACACTTCCCTGTGAAACCACGAACAGTACGCCCAGACCACCAAGCACAATTGGAATTACCTGGCCAACAATAACCTTCATATTATAGACGCTGCATACCGTTCCGTCTGTTGCAATGCTAAAGACAAGAAACAAGCCGAAGAGTGCAATAAAAGGGATCAGATTGCTCACCTTTAATTTCATATTTGTCATATCATCACCTCAATTATGGCTTCTTCACTGAAATGAGAGCTTCTTTTTATGATTTTAACGATTTTTCCATTTTTCATCACTGCAATATTATCCGACATCCCGATTGCTTCCGACAGTTCGTCGGTAATCAGAACGATAGCGACGCCCTTTTCCTTGGCATTCTTCAAGCACTGGTATAAATATGCCTTGACACCCACATCGACTCCCCTAGTGGGGCAGTCCACCACGAGAACATCCGGGTCCTTCAGAAGCCATCTTCCCAGATTCACCTTCTGTTTATTGCCGCCGCTCAGACCGTTCATCGGCTGATCGATGCCGGTGCACTTGACATTGAACAGGTTCTTAGCATCTTCAGCCATGCGGTTTATCTTCCTGCTGCTCAGATATCCCAATGGGCCTCTTAGTGCATCCAGTGACGGCATGCTGAAATTTTCCCGGATGGATGCTGCCATCATCAGCGCTTCATGATCCCTGTCCTTTGGGACATAAGCCATCCCATTTTGGAGTGCCTGTGTCTGATTACAAATTTGTATTTTTTTCTGTTTCAGACAGACGGTTCCTGTCTTCAATCTGCTCAGACCGTAGACCGCCTTGCCCACTGCATGGATTCCCGAATCACTTAGGCCACAGAATCCCAGGATCTCTCCTTTATGCACATCAAAGGAAATGTCTGCAAGTCCATCTTCCGATACAATATTTTTCACTTCGAGTATAACCTCATCCTCGTAACGTTCTTCCGCATCTGCACGGTAGTACTCTCCGTCCAGTTTTCTGCCGACCATCTTCGTTTTCAGGATATCTGAATTGATTTCACAGCTGGTTTCCGTTCCGATCAGTTCACCGTCCCGAAGGATGGAAATCGTATCAGTTATTTCGATCATTTCTTCAAGGTCGTGAGTAATCAAAATAACGGATTTTCCCTGTTCTTTGAATTTTTTAATAATCTCATATAAGCGCAGGCGATTATCATGGGACAGCGCCTGGGTCACTTCATCCAGGATCAAGATATCAGGCTCTGTGGACAGCGCCCTGGCAAGCTCGATCATTTTACGGGTCTCAACATTCATTTCTCCCGCCAGCCTATGGTAAGGAATTGCCGGCAGCCCCCACTTTTCAAGCTGCTCGTTTGCTGCCTGATAAACCTTCTTCATGTTGACGATGCCAAAGCGCGAAAACTGATCTGTTCTCCCTAAAAAGATGTTAATGCCGGCAGGCAGCGTATTGACCAAACCCAGTTCCTGCACAACAATAGCGATTTTCTTTTCGTTGGCCTCCAAGGGGGATTTGGGATCGTATGCTGCTCCGTCCTTTTGCATTTCGCCCGAATCTTTGCTTACGATACCGGCAATCTGGGAAAGCAGTGTGGATTTTCCCGATCCGTTTTCTCCTGCCAAGCCTCTGACCTCTCCCTTTTTAAGGGTAAAGCAGATATCTTTATTGGCATGGGTAGGCCCGAAGCTTTTGTTCAGATTTTCGATCTGCAGAATAGATTCATTTTGAACCATTATTTAATCACCCCTTTCTCTTTTCTCTGTGCGATCATTCCGAAAACGATAACGATCATGCCCAGTATGGTCTCCTGCCAGGTACCGGAAGGCACGCCCAGGAGGGTCAGTAGATTAAAGATGGATGAAATAAATAAGGTTGCAATTGGGATTGCGACAATGATATTAATATACTTTTGAAGCACCTGAGACAGCAATACTGCTGCCAGAGGCAGGAATATGGTGCTGATGCTGGACAGGCCTGTCATTGCAATCACACGCCCAGCGTAGCTCTCCTTGATCACTCCTGCAATGCCGAAAAAAAGCCCGGCAATCAAGCCTCCGATGATTAGTGCTTTTACCGGATGGATCCCCATCATCTTTGCAATGGTTCCATTGCTGCCAACAGCCCTGACATTCAGCCCTGCGGTTGTCCGGTTGTAAAGCAGATATGCTGCGGCAAGTCCTGCGGCCAGCAGAAAGTAAACCGTGGGGACATGTCCAAGAGCACGCAGCTGAGGATCCAGCTGCACTACCTGAAGGCCCTGCGCCAGCCTGAGCTTCGCATAGTAAGCAGCAACTGCCTCATATATCATTGTCATCCCCAGACCTGCAATCCAGGATGGTATTTTCGTAATGTTATACACCTGAAAATTAATAAAAAGTAAAACCATACCCACAATGATTCCTCCCAGGATCAATCCCGGATAGCCCATCTCATTTCCAAGCGCCCCGCCCAATGTGGCGGAAAGAATCAGAACAGCGCCAATGGAGAAGTCGGTAATTCCTGCTGCAAAGATAAAGCAGAGGCCCCAGGCGACAAAGGTAGGTATGGCAGATCCAGTTATCAGTACATTGAAATTTGCAACACTGATAAACTTGCCGTCAACGTAACGATTTAGTATTCCAAAGGCCAGAACAACGAG
>JAQSXD010000446.1 GCA_029266295.1 Bacillota bacterium
GGTTTTAAATAAGAAGTGTATCAATCAAGAAATCAAAATGCCATGCGGCTTCTCCGCATGGCATTTTGATTTGAAAGAATGGCATCGGTATATCCCCATCCGGGGCATACGCCGCATTGGATCAGCACATTCAAATACGCCGAATCATTTCGTAAAACAATGAAATTGCAGCAATTTGGAGACATTCATAAAAAAATTGATTTATATCCCCTATAGCGGCTTGTGAAGGATAAAAAGCTTGCGTTATCATCATTAGGTGAAAAAAGATAAAGCGGGTGAGGTAACAAATGGGCAGCAGGAAACAACACGGATTCATACAAAAGATACTCAATAGAACAGACCCCAATATGCCTGCAATCCTTATTTTATTAAGTATTGTCGCATTCTTTTCCATCGTGTTTGCCATTGGGATTGGTCCGGTCAGTGTGACACCGTCAAATGTGGCAAAGATTATATTAAGCAGAATTCCTTTTCTCACAGATTCAATACCAAAGACATGGGAACAGCTGGATGAAAATATCGTATGGGGCCTCAGGTTTCCCAGAGTATTACTGGGAATGATCGTCGGCGCATCTTTGGCGATGACCGGTACCGCTATGCAGGCGCTGGTAAGGAATCATCTGGCAGATCCCTTTATTCTCGGAGTTTCCTCGGGTGCAGCCGCTACAGCAACCCTGGGAATGCTGTTTGGAGTTTTTGCATTTCTAGGAACCTATGCGTTATCCATCAGTGCTTTTTTCGGAGCGGCTCTGACCATCATTTTGGTTTACAGCATCTCAAGGGTAAAGGGAAGGATTAATATCACACAGCTGCTCTTGTCAGGTGTGGCGATTTCCATGATCATGGATGGGATTACAAAGATGATTACCCTGAGCGCACCCAATGCACTGGGTTTACATAATGCAGCGTTTTGGATGTCGGGAAGTCTGGCAGGTGCAAAGTGGGCGTATTTGACGCTGCCCTTTGTAACGATCATCGTCTGCATGGGGACTCTTTTGCTGAATTACCGAGCGTTGAACGCCTTGCTTCTGGGGGATGAGACTGCCGGAACACTGGGAATTAATGTGCGGAGGATGCAAACGATGCTGGTGCTGGTATCCTCTCTTCTGGCAGGAACAACCATTGCTGTCAGCGGTACGGTAGGCTTTGTAGGTCTGATGGTTCCCCATATTACGCGTCTTTTGGTAGGTGGTGATCATAAGCGGGTTTTTCCGGTCTGTGCGCTTCTCGGCGGTATCCTGGTGGTATGGGTTGATGTTGCCGCCAGAATGGTCATTGCACCGGAAGAGCTGCCACTTGGGGTGTTGACCGCTGTGTTCGGGGGACCGTTTTTTATCTGGCTGCTGAAGAAAAATGCCAAGGCATGATAGGAGAACGTGAAATGAGATTAAAGGTCAGCGATCTAAGCTTTGCGTATTACGATAAAAATATCATTGAAGATATCTGTCTGAATGTAAATCGGGGAGATTTTGTAGGGATCATCGGACCCAACGGAAGCGGAAAGTCCACGGTGCTGAAAAACCTGTACCGTGCGCTGAATCCCGACCGGGGGGCAGCAGAGCTTGATGGGGAAGATTTATATGAGATGAGCTATAAGAAATCAGCCACGAAATTGGGTGTTGTAGGACAAGAGAATTTCGTGCCCTTTGATTTTAAGGTAGAAGAAATTGTGGCCATGGGCAGGAGCCCGCATAAAAAGCTATTTGACGGAGATTCGGTCAAGGACAAGGAAATCGTTATGCAGTCGCTTGCTCAGATTGGTATGAAGGACATGGCAAAGCGGAACTATCTACACCTGTCAGGAGGAGAGAAGCAGCGGGTATTGCTGGCAAGAGTACTGGCTCAGCAGACAGACTTTCTGATTTTGGACGAACCGACCAATCATCTGGATATTTATTATCAGCTTCAGATTTTTGATCTGGTAAAATTCCTAGGCGTGACGGTACTTTCAGCCATCCACGATCTGAATATCGCTGCATTGTATTGCAATCGCCTCTATGTACTGAAGGAAGGGCGGATCAGCAGAACCGGAACCCCGGAAGAAATCCTGACGTCAGAGATTATTTACGAGGTTTATGGGATCAAAGCAGATGTCAGGCTTCATCCTGTCACCGGGAAAATCTCCATCACTTTCCTGCCGGGAAGTTTGAATCTGAAAAAGGATGTGTAATAAAGATAAATAATTTGAGAACGCCGGATTATGAATGCGATGAGAATCAATCTATTCGACATCATATCTACTTTATGGATATAAAATGAAACATGAAAGAAGAGGAGAGTTCAAATGAAAAAGAAAGTTATTCTGATGATGCTTGCGGCAGTCCTTGCAGTGATGCCGGTGCTGACAGCATGCGGTGGAAGCAGCCCCGCAAATACGGGAGATAGCGGGGAAGACGCATACGACTACGCGGCATTGACCCTGGACAATTATGGAAGAGAAATCACCATTGAAAGACTGCCCCAAAAGGTATTGACACTTGGGCCAAACTGCAGCGAGTTATTTGTAGCACTGGGTCTTGGCGATAAGATCATTGGTAACACACTGGACAATCACAGCAGAGGACCATTACCCGAATATGAAGAAGCGTATTCCAAGATTCCGGAGCTGAACTATACCTCGGCTACAAGAGAAGCTGTAGTGAGCAGCGGCGCTGACTTTATTTACGGCATCGACTGGGAATTCGGCGGCGAGGGTCTTGATGTGGATGAACTGGCGCAATACGGAATGACAACCTATATGAACAGTGCCACAACGCTGGATCAGATTTATCAGGAAATAACAGATCTCGGAAAGATCTTTCAGATTGAAGACCGGGCCAAGGCATTCATTGATGACCAAAAGGCCAGAATCGCAGCGATAGAAAGTAAGGTCAAGGGTCAGACCCCTGTGAAGGTACTCGTCTATGACAGCGGCGGTGAGGGTGTGTTCACCTGTACCGGTACAAACTTTGAAACACTGCTCATTGAAAAAGCAGGAGGCAAGAACGTTTTCGATGACATCACCGAGAAGCAGTGGACTACTGTAAGCTACGAGGAAG
>JAQSXD010000447.1 GCA_029266295.1 Bacillota bacterium
ATCAGGTTTTGCAGACGCTTATTGTAAGCATACTGCTTATTGGGATAGCAAAGCGGAACAACCAGCGCTTTGTCGTTCAGCAGCTTGAAGATTTCATCATACTTTTCCTGTCTGCCCGCTTCATCCTGCGTCTTTAGAACTTCTTCCAGATCCGTGTTTAATTCCGGATCATACCAGCAGACTGCCTGACTTCCCTCTGGACGATAAAACATGGAGCGCAGGAATCCATGGGGATTCCAGGAATCTTCATACGTACGGTATATGATCATATCGAAATCACGATTTTTCCAGATGGCATCATAATATGCCGCAGTATCTCTCTGTTCCAGTTTGACATCAATCCCAACCTTTTTCATTTCCGATTGCAGATATTCGCAGATGGATTTCCAGCTTGCATATTCCTCCGATTGAAAAACAAGTCGTAAGGTCAATGGCTTTCCGTCTTTCTCCAAAATGCCGTCACCGTCACCGTCTGTATATCCGGATTTTGTAAGGATTGTTTTGGCTTTTTCCGGGTCATACGAGTACCCTGTGCTGTTTTCTGCAGTGACATAGGGTACGGTCTGTGGCAGAATTCCCTTAGCCGCGACTGCCTTGCTGCCAAAGATGTTGTCTGCGATACTTTTATTATCGATAGCGTAATTCAATGCAAGTCGAACATTTTGATCCTGCAGCAGTTTATTTTCTTCATTCAGCATCAGGAAAAAGCCCATTGTTCCTTCTGTGGACAGAACATCAAGCCGATCTGAGGATTGAATGATTGCAGCACTTTCCGCCGGCAGATCAGAAAGTGAAATGTCCGCATCTCCGCTCTGAAGTGCCATGATCCTTGACTGGCCGTCGGTTACCCTGCGAATGATGATTTTGCTCATTTCAGGTTTCTCACCATAGTAAAGAGGATTCGGCACCATAACTGCCTCTTCTTCCGGCACATAACTTTCAACCATCCATTCACCGGTTCCAACCATCTTTACGAATTCTCCGTTTTCATCAAAGGCACTTTCTGCCGCCATTCGATAAGGGCGAGGATAAGTGAGTTCTACCAATACAGGGTAACAATTCTCCTGAAAGGATAGTTTTACCGTGTATTCATCGAGCTTTTCCACATTGGTCAAAGGCGCGGAAAAGGTATCCGGATTCCATCTTTTGGCATTGGCGACTACACTGTCGGCATTGAAATCTGTACCGTCCGAGAATTTTACACCCTGTCTTAACGTAAAGGTGTAATCCTTTCCTTCGTCGCTGATCTTCCAGCTTTCGGCCAAGCCCGGTTCAATTACACCATTCTTTCCATACCGGACAAGCGGCTCATATACCATTTCATAAAGGCACATTTCGGTGCTGGATTCCACCGGGCTTGCATCCTCCGGATTCATTTTTCCGGACACCATGACGGTAACAGCATCCGAATCTTTTGATGAATTTTCTCCCTGATCTGCAGGCTTGGCACCACAGCCTCCAAGCAACAGAATCAACGCCATCGTCATTGCGGTGGCTGAATACAATAATTTGCGTTTCACTTGAATTTCTCCTTTTCTACATCATAAATTTATCTATTGAAACGTTGCGACACGCTGCATAGCGAATTTATTAAGTGAATTTACTAAGTGAGTTTATCAAATGTTATGACATGCAACTCTGCGGCCTTCCTCAACTTCCTTTAATACTGGAGCTTCCTTTGAGCATCGATCTGTATATCGACGGCATCGTAAATAAAAGGGGCAGCACCTGTCCAATCCGTGCAGACATCCTATGTCGGGGTCTCCCTCCACTAAGTTTTGCTTTCGTTTTATAGGTTCTTTGGCTGGGACAGAAGCCAGCAACAGCTTTGTATATGGATGCAATGCACTTTCCATGGAGTGCTTCTTCAAATCGACCTGCTCCATAACCTTTCCACCGTACAAGATGACCAGACTGTCACACACGTAAGGGATACAATACAAATCGTGAGTAATAAACAAGTACGTTGTCCCCATCTGCATCCTAATATCATTCAGTAAGTTCAAAATCTGTTTCCGAAGAGAGTAATCCAGGCTGGATACAGGCTCGTCGCAAACCACAAACTCCGGCTGAAGTACAAGTGCCCGTGCAATGTTTGCACGCTGTCTCTCGCCTCCGCTCAACTGTTTGCTGTAACGTCCTGCGTAGGAAGTGTTAAGCCCCACCTGCTCCAGTATCTGATATACCCTGTCGGAGCATTCCCCCCAGTTCATCCTGGAATTATTTCTGATCACCTCGCCAATGCTCTCTCCAATCGTATACGACTGGTCAAAAACCCCGGTGCTGTTTTGAAAGATCATTTGAATGTTTCTGCGGTACGGACGCATCTTATGCAATGAAAGGCCAGAGATCTGCTCACCGCGATAGGAGACCTGACCTTCTGTTGGAATCTCTAATCCGGCCATCATCCTGCCCAGGGTGCTTTTCCCGCACCCGCTCTCACCTACCAGCCCGACAGAATTACCCTTTAAAATTTGTAATGACACGTTGCTTACAGCAGAAATCTTTTCTTCTTTGCCTTTTAAAAAGCCAGGTTTCTCATAGCATTTCTGTAAATTTTGGGCCTCAAGCAATATTTCCATAGAAACGCCTTCCTCCTACAGCCTTGCCGCCAGCAGCTTCCGTGTATACGGGTCCTGCGGGCGGTAAAAAATGTCTTCAACGGTGCCGTGCTCTACAATACAACCACTGCGCATAATATAGACGATATCAGCGACTTCCGCCACAACACTTAAATCATGTGTAATCAGCAAAATTGCACATCCTTCTCGCTTGCGCATGATATTTAATTGCTGCAAAATCTGGTTCTGTACCGTAACGTCAAGTGCGGTTGTAGGCTCGTCAGCAATCAAGAGCGGAGGCCTTGATATGCTTGCAATTGCAATCATAACGCGCTGACACATACCGCCGCTGAGCATGAACGGATATTTCTTCATCAATTCCTCCGGCTGAGGCAGGCTCACAGCCCGCAGTTGTTCCACAGCAACGGCAGCAGCCTGCTTTTTACTGATTTTTTCATGGAC
>JAQSXD010000448.1 GCA_029266295.1 Bacillota bacterium
AGCGCAGCAAGAGCAGCAAAACCGTTGCCCGCCGGTTTTGGCTTTTTCTTTTCAGCCGGATACATCGCTATAATTTTATCCTCAATCTGTTTTGCAGCGCCCTTACCAATCTCCGACTTATCCATTCCCAGCTTTTTCAGCATCAATTCTGCTGCACCATAGGATTCGGGGTGAACAGAAGTGCTGTCCAGTGGATTTTTCCCTTCGGAAATTCTCATGAAACCTGCGCACTGGTTAAACGTCTTTTCACCAAGCTTAGCCACCTTAAGCAGCTCTTTTCGATCCTTGAACTTCCCATTCTCTTCACGGTATGACACAATATTTTTGGCAATACCGGAATTGATTCCTGAAATGTAGGAAAGGAGCGAGGGAGAAGCGGTATTGAGATCAACACCGACTCTATTTACACAGTCCTCGACAACGTTGGTCAGGGCACTATCAAGAAGTCCCTGGTTGATATCATGCTGATACTGTCCTACACCGATATGTTTTGGAGAAATTTTCACAAGTTCCGCCAGCGGATCCTGCAGTCTTCTCCCAATAGACATTGCACCTCTTGTGGTTACATCAAGATCGGGATATTCTTCCGTAGCAACTTTCGATGCAGAATAAACCGATGCACCCGCCTCATTGACGATGGTGTAACTTACGTCCAAATTGTTCTTTTTAATAAAGCTCGCGACTACCGCTTCTGTTTCTCTGGACGCGGTACCGTTTCCGATAACAATCACGTTAGAGTTAAATTTTTCAATGAGCTTCATCAAGACCTTCTCCGTCCCCGCTATATCTTTTTTGGGTTCGGTTGGGTAGATGGTCGTATACGCCATTAGTTTTCCCGTTTCATTTAAAACAGCTACCTTACAGCCCGTCCTGAATCCCGGGTCAATGCTAATAATTCTCGCATTTTTCACCGGAGGAACCATCAGAAGCTTCCCCGTATTCTTTGCAAATACCTTGACCGCTTCCTTTTCCGCTCGCTCTGTAAGCAGATTTCTCATTTCACGTTCTACAGACGGCGCCATCAGACGTTTATAGGAGTCGTCGATCACATCCTGAAGCAGTTTGACAAAGATGGAATTTTTATTTTGAACAATGAAATCCTGCAGATCCTTGCGAATTTCCTCCACCGGAGCCAGCACCTTCACCTTGAGTTTCTTTTCCTTTTCGCCGCGGTTGATGGCGAGCACCCGATGATCTGGAATCTTGGCAATTCCTTCGGAAAATTCATAATAAATATCGTAGACGGTACTTTCCGACGAGTCAACGGCTTCCGAAGAAATCAAGCCTGCTCTCTGGGTCCGGTCACGAACTGCAGCAGTAAACTCCGGATCGTCAGCAATCATTTCTGCAACGATATCCATGGCGCCCTGAATTGCTTCCGCCTCGCTTGAAACCCCTTTTTCTTCACTGATAAACGGTGCCGCCAATTCCTCCAGCGTTCCGTGTTCCAGTTCCTGTGCCCAGAAAAGCAATGCCAGTGGTTCCAGACCTTTTTCCTTGGCTTTGGACGCTCTCGTTGACTTCTTTTGTTTAAAGGGCTTGTACAAATCCTCCACTCTCTGGAGAACTTCTGCCTTCAGAATTTCTTCTTTTAATTCTTCCGTCAGCTTGCCCTGCTCATCGATAATCCTGATGACTTCTTCTTTTCTCTGCTCAAGATTTCTCAAATAGGTCAGGCGCTCATCCAGCTCACGCAGGGTTACGTCAGACATTGCTCCGGTTACTTCTTTTCTGTATCGGGCTATAAACGGAATTGTATTTCCCTCATCAATCAACTGAACGGTATTTTCTACCTGTGAAAGTTTCAGTTTAAATTCCTGCGCTAATTTTTCAATAATGTTCATATAACTCTCCTTGGCTATCAGTCTTTCATCTTCAATTTTTCATTGATCAAGTAGTCCAGCTCACCGTCCATTACGGCATAGATATTCCCCATCTCCGCATTTGTCCTGTGATCCTTGACCAAGGAATAGGGATGAAACACATAAGAACGGATCTGACTTCCCCAGGTAATCTGGCTGTAATCGCCTTTCAACTCATCGAGATTGGCTTTGTGCTCCTGCTTCGCCAGCTCCATCAGCTTAGCGGTCAGTACCTTCATTGCCGTTTCCTTGTTTTGATGCTGGGAACGTTCATTCTGGCAGGACACAACGATATTCGTAGGAAGATGAGTAATACGAATTGCAGAATCCGTCTTATTTACGTGCTGCCCGCCTGCACCGCTGGAGCGGAAGGTATCAATTCTCAAGTCATCGGGATCGATGTCGACTGTGATATTGTCGTCCATTTCAGGGATTACATCGAGGGAGGAAAAGGACGTGTGCCTCCTCCCGGACGAATCAAAGGGGGAGATTCTCACAACCCGGTGAACTCCCTTTTCATTCTTCAGATAGCCATAGGCATTTTCCCCTTCAATCAGAAGTGTCGCGCTTTTAATTCCACCCTCGGTCGCATCCTGATAGTCAAGGGTTTTAACCTTGTATCCTTTGGAATCTGCCCATCTCGTATACATTCTGAGCAGCATTTCCGCCCAGTCTTGCGCATCGGTTCCTCCGGAGCCCGCATGAATGGATATAATTGCGTTGCTCGTGTCGTACTCTCCGTTTAGGAGCGTACGAATACGAAGCTCTTCAGATTTTTTATTGAAGTCTTCGTATGCCTGCCTGATTTCAGGAACCATGGATTCATCTTCCTCTTCAACGGCCATTTCAATGAGAACGCCGATGTCTTCCAGTTCCTTTGTCAAGCTAATATATTCGTTTATCTTTGATTCAAAGCTCTTCTTATCCTTCAGCAGTTTCTGTGCTTTTTCATGATCATTCCAAAAGCCTTCTTCTTCTGCAGTCCGGTTTATTTCGTTTAGTCTCTCCGTCAGTCCTGCGACGTCAAAGGGACTCACCCAATTCTTTTAGATTTTGTGCCTTGTCGGTCAGCTCGTATTTGATCTGATCCAGTTCAACCAATTTCATCAACTCCTTAATTTATATTAGGGGCTTAGGTGCAACCTAAGC
>JAQSXD010000449.1 GCA_029266295.1 Bacillota bacterium
ATGGATGAGGATTTCGTAAACGCGTTGGAAGTAGGTCTGCCTCCGACAGGAGGACTGGGAATCGGTATCGACCGCGTGATCATGCTGATTACCAATGCGCCGTCGATTCGGGATATCATTCTCTTCCCAACGATGAAACCCCTCTAAGGCTTGCGGCAGGGTAAGGATTTTTAACTGAAGAATGCAAATTGCCCATGGAGGTAATACAATAAAAGTTTGGGAAAGTTTGCTTCGGCAAACTTTCCTTTTATATCGCTTGAAAAATCAGTTCCAATGATATCGCCTGGAACAAGGTTGGCGGCGGGTTTCATGAAGTTAACCGCGGCCTCCCTTCCTGAAACAAGTGGCAAAGGCTTTATTGAATCTATTGAAATAATAATGAAGGAGATTTTCGAATGAAGGATGTACAGTTGAGGAAACTCTTTACCGATACACAGCAGTATGCTGGGAAAGAGGTAGTGGTGAGAGGCTGGGTCAGAACGAACCGAAGCTCGAATAAATTCGGTTTTGTGGAGATCAATGACGGCAGTTATTTCAAATCGGTACAGGTGGTTTACGAGGAAGCGAATATTGAGAATTATGAGCAGATCGCAAAAGCACCCATCGCTGCGGCCTTGTGTGTCATCGGTGAACTAACGCTGACACCAGAAGCCAAGCAGCCCTTTGAAATTAAAGCGTCAAAAATAGTTGTTGAGGCGGATTCTGATGCAGACTACCCCTTGCAGAAAAAGAGGCATAGCCTGGAATTCCTGAGAGAAATTGCGCATCTGAGGCCAAGAAGCAATACGTTCTCCGCCGTCTTTCGGGTGAGATCCCTTGTAGCCTATGCGATCCACAGATTCTTTCAGGATCAGAATTTTGTATATGTGCATACCCCCATCATAACCGGAAGTGATGCAGAGGGTGCCGGGGAAATGTTCCAGGTAACCACACTGGACCTTGACAAACTGCCGAGAAATGACGATGGGAAGATCGATTACAGCCAGGATTTTTTTGGCAAAGAGACCAATCTTACGGTAAGCGGACAGCTGGAAGCAGAGACCTTTGCGCTGGCATTCCGAAATGTCTATACCTTTGGACCCACCTTCAGGGCCGAGAATTCGAATACTGCAAGGCATGCATCCGAGTTCTGGATGATTGAACCGGAAGTAGCCTTTGCTGACATCAATGACAACATGGAGCTTGCTGAAAGCATGATCAAGTATATCATCGACTATATCCTTGAACATGCTCCGGAAGAAATGAAGTTTTTCAATGAGTTCATCGATAAGGGACTCCTTGATCGTCTGAACAACATTGTAAGCAATGAATTTGCCCGGATCACCTATACCGAGGCAGTCGAGATTCTGAAGAAATCCGGTAAGGAGTTCCAATTCCCTGTAGAGTGGGGGATTGATCTGCAGACGGAGCACGAGCGTTACATCACAGAAGATGTTTTTAAAAAGCCGGTATTTGTAACGGATTATCCAAAGGAAATCAAAGCATTCTATATGCGCCTCAATGAAGACGGAAAAACGGTAGCAGCCATGGATCTTTTGGTTCCCGGCGTGGGTGAGATCATTGGAGGAAGCCAGAGAGAGGAACGTTACGACAACCTGGTCGCAAGAATCAACGAGCTTGGGCTCCACGAAAAGGATTACTGGTGGTACCTGGATCTGAGAAAATACGGTGGGGTGAAGCACGCAGGATATGGCCTGGGCTTTGAACGGATTATCATGTATCTTACAGGTATGAGCAATATTAGAGACGTGCTGCCTTTCCCGAGAACACCCAAAACAGCAGAGTTTTAGAGCAATTCATAGTTCAAAAGCTCCTGCTTAAGCGGTGACTTACAATCTTGGTTTTCAACATCATCTTGATCATTCAGTAGCCTACCCGTCGCTTTCTGCGACGGGTAGGCTGCTATCCAATATCGCTTTTAAGAGGAAACGTTATGAATTTATTTGCAGCAACGGTTAGAGACGGAGCACTGAAAGGACTCAAAACAGCGGGGATGTTGCTGAAGCTTGTACTGCCTATCTATGCGATTGTAGTCTTGATCAAATATACCCCGGTCATGTCGTTTTTACAAAATCTCTTCTCCCCTGCTATGAAATTTTTTAATCTGCCGGGTGACGGGATCGTTCCGCTGATCACGGGATTCTTCACCGATGAATATTCCACCATTGCGGTGATGAGTACCTTTCAATTTACCACTGCAGAGATTACCACCATCGCTATGTTTGTTCTGGTGGCTCACTCCATTCCTGTTGAGGCTGCCATCGCGCAGAAGATCGGGATGTCCGCAGGAAAGTTTGTGATATTTAGAATCGTCGCTGCCATCGCAGTAGGCTTACTTGTAGGATGGATTGGGGGGTGGTTTTCATGAGTGCATCCGTTGATGTCATCCTTCGGGAAATCTTCTTCGGGGGGATCGCGACTGCGCTGAATATGCTAAAAATCCTTATTCCTCTGATGATTATTGTGGAAATACTTCTTGTCTACAATGTTATGGAAAAAGTAGCGGATAAGCTTCAGTTCCTGGCAGGGGCCCTTGGACTGGAAAAACAGTCCGTGTTCCCGCTTCTGGTAGGCATTGTCATGGGGGTCACCTACGGAGCCGGAACCCTGATTGAGATCAATCGAAAAACGCCCATTCCTAGACGGGATTTTGTACTCATTGGTATCTTTATGTTCCTTTGCCACGGGATTATTGAAACTGCATTCATCTTTGGCGTCGCCGGTGCGAACATTGCCGCTGTCACTGTGGGCAGGCTTGTAATTGCATTTGCAGTTACCGCTGCAGCGGCAAGGCTTCCTGCAATCAAAAGGATCGTGAAATAGCGGTAGGCATTGATTTGAGGCGCGGAAAGTGATTAATACCCTGAATTCTTGGCATAATTCTATTATCTATTTCATTGCTATTTAGAAATGGAAATGATATACTGAAACCATTAACTGAATATTTTATGGGAGGTCTGAAAATGAAAGGCTATACGAGCGACACGATAAGAAATGTTGCACTTGTAGG
>JAQSXD010000450.1 GCA_029266295.1 Bacillota bacterium
CCGGACGGGTGCAGCCCAGGGCGCCGCCCATTTTATCTGCAAGGGCCTGTAGAAGCGTCCAGTTTTCCGAATCCCCTACACCGAATCCTCCGCAAAGAACAAGATCCGCTTCTTCCAGCGGCATCCCCCGGACTTCTTCTCTGCAAAGACGCAGGGGCTGGAGCCGCGCACTGATACGATCCAGAAAATCCAGAGAAATTGCCTTACCCTCCCCTTTGTTCTGCAGATCATCTCCACGTGAAATCACTGCGGCCTTCTCCAGAATCCCGGGCTTGATGCTGGCCATTTGAGGACGGCGCCCCGGAATCAGAATATCGCCCAGCACCCTTCCTCCGAAGGCAGGTACGACTGCAATCAGAGAATCGTCCTCATCAAGCTTAAGCTCGGTGCTGTGCGCTGCTACACCGGTATTTACCCTGGCTGCCGTCATGGGAGCCAGTTGTGATCCCGTACAGGTGGCTCCAAATAAAAAGATGTGGGGATCATGACTCCGAATCATTCTGACAATAATCTCAGCATAGTATTCGGGATGATAGAGGCTCAATCTCGGGTCTGCTGCCGTATATACCTGTTCCGCTCCGTGGCGGAAGCAGGTTTCGGTCAGCTGCCCAAGCTCATCTCCGATGATGAGCGCAATCACCTTCCCCGGAGCTTTCATTCTCCCTTTCAACCGAACGGCTTCATTCAAAAGCTCCAGTGAGACGGGAGCAACAGACCCTTGATTCTGCTCAATGTATACCCAGATATCTTTGCTCATTCTCTCACCCCCGCCTGGCAACCATCTGAATAGGATTCTATCTGGATGCCTCTTTCTCTCAGTTTAGCAAGCAGCGTATGCACCAATTCTTCACCGGTCCCCTTCACCAGCTCACAGCTGCGTTTTATATCCGGTGTAAACACTTCACCCGGCTGGGTTGGGGACCCTTCGAAACCGATTCTCGAAGGGTCAAGATCTAAATCGTCAGCCGTGTATACTGCATACGGCTTTTTTTTCGCTTTCATGACTCCCATCACAGATATAAGCCGCGGCTTATTGATCTCTCTGGTCACACCGATTACCATGGGCAGTGTTGCCTTCCACTCCAGATAGCCGTTTTCCACCCTGGTCTTCACGAATACTTCATCCACGCTTTCAATATAGTATTCCATCACATTCCAAAGATGCGGTACGCAAAGCCATTCACCGAGCTGGGAGGATACTTGGGCTGTCGCGCCATCCCCCGTCTGGGTTCCAGTAATCACCAGATCTGCCCCTCCTATTTTTTCAATACCTTTTGCTAAGACATAAGAGGTCGCAAGGGTATCGGCTCCGGCAAATCTTCTGTCACTCAGAAGATAAGCTTCGTCGGCACCCATTGCCAGTCCTTCCAGCAGGTTGGTCTGCGCAGAAGGGGGCGCCATGCTGGTAAGAATTACTTTTCCGCCGTGCTTTTCCCTGATTCGCAGTGCTTCTTCAAGGGCATGCCTGTCTTCAGGATTAATGATGGTTGGAATTCCTTCCCGCTGTATGGTTTTCTTCACCGGATCAATCGTTATCTGATGATAATACTCCGGATCAGGTATGGGTTTGATACAAACCACGATATGATTGATCATTCTTTCATCCTCCTGTCCCTTCCTTTCGCAAGATATCTCGCAGCTTAGCTTCCTTTATTTCAGCACACTGGCCGCAATAATGATCTTTTGAATTGCAGAAGTTCCTCCGGAGGGAATCGAAGCCAATGCGTCTCTCATAAAGCGTCCAACAGGATATTCATTGATGATGCCGTAGCCACCCATGAGATCCATGGTTCTCTTTGCGGCATTTACAGCAGCTTCCGTCGCATGGAGTTTGGCCATGGCGAATTCCGTTGCACAGCTTTTTCCTGCATCCTTCATTGCTGCGGCTCTGTAAAGAAGCAGCGAGGCGGTATCATAATCCAGCTTGTTTTCCGCAAGAATGAACTGTATTCCCTGCAGCTTTGAAATGGGTTTCCCGTACAGGACTCTTTCCTTGGAAAATTTGATGCTCTCTTCCAGGCAGCCTCTCAGGATTCCAGTGCAAATGGCCGCCATTCCAGCGCGGCCCACCTCAGAAATAGATGCCATTGCAATCTGCGCGCCTGCACCCAGTCCCTTTAGAATCCGGTCGCTTTCGACCTCTGCATTGTTGTAGATTACATCACCCGTAACAGAACCTCTGAGGCCCAGCTTATGCTCTTTTCTCCCGACGGAGCGTC
Organism: Bacillota bacterium; assembly: GCA_029266295.1. GTDB lineage: Bacteria > Bacillota > Clostridia > Peptostreptococcales > Anaerovoracaceae > Anoxybacterium. The sequence goes on from JAQSXD010000450.1 coordinate 2,220, forward strand.
CGCTTGTATCCTGATCCAAAACAAACGCCGTCAGCTGTACCCTTCCCTTCTCATCTTCTCCGGTACGAACGGTTACGATATCTATGTCTGCTACGCTTGAGTTTGTAATAAAGCATTTCCGTCCGTTGATCAGCCAGTTACCGTCTTTTTCTTCTCCTGTGGCTTTCTGCCCGATAAAGTCAGATCCGCCGCCAGGTTCTGTCACCGACAGTCCTCCGATTCTTTTCCCGGAGCAAAGGTCTGGCAGGTATTTTGATTTTTGTTCCTCATTTCCGTAATAGAGAATTGCTGCAATCGCAAGCTGATGGGTCATCAGTGCAATTCCCAAACCTCCGGAATACCGTGAGATCTCTTCCAGGCATATGGCTCTTTCCACATGTCCCAGACCCGTTCCGCCAAACTCCTCAGGAGCAAAGATGCCGTTAATTCCCAGTTCTCCCAGCAGGGGGAACAGTTCAGCGGGGCAGCGATCCTCTTCATCCCAGTCTGCAGCATTTGGCGCTACTTCGCTTTTCGCAAAGTCTCTTACTACTTTTCGAAGCATTTCTTGTTCTTCCGTAAATTCAAAAAATTGCATATTACCCTCCAAATTTTAAGTACAATAGCTGTCCTCATGGTATGAGGACAGCTTTGACGGTTTTCTTTTCCTCCATGAGCTGAAGGGCCTGGTCCGCTTCTTTCAGCGGGATCCGATGAGAAATCATCTCTGCCAGAAGCTCCTTGTGCTTCTCGTAAATCTTCAACGCCTGATATGTATTTTTTACATCACCGACCCAGACTCCTTTCACA
>JAQSXD010000038.1 GCA_029266295.1 Bacillota bacterium
ACAGGCAGAAAGTAAATAGGAGGAAATCATCATGAAGGACGAAAGAATTTTATCAGTTTACCAAAGTTATTTTCAGAGCGAAGAATACGAAGAATTCTTTAGAGAAGGACAGCCAGAGGAAGATGAAATTGAGCAGATTCTAATGAGATTTGGAGAAACTGTTATCCCTGATGAGAGCCAATTTATGTTGGGTAATATTAAAGATTTGATCGTTGAAACAGGTGCATGGAGAGAGCAGATTGGATTTAGAATGGGATTCAAACAAGGCTTTAAACTTGCATGTGAAGCTTTGTCAAAGTGATGGAGGATGAATGATGATAGATAATAAGCTGAGAAGGTTATTATACCTACAGGACAACGAAAATAAGGCTGTGGATGACATTATATCAATAATAAATCATGAAGACTCGTTGCTTGTAATCGCAATGTGTGCCTATCATTTAGGCCTGATAAATGGAAAGCGGGAAGAACGAGCAAAGCATAAGTAAATATTATGAAAGAGGTTTGAGGCTTGCGAATCTCTTTTTTAAAGGGTATAAACTTTATATAAACCATTAAGTCAGGAGGATTATTTGTTATGGAAACAAAAAGCATGACTATCAAGGATGCCGCAAAACAGATGGGAAAGTGCCAAGGATTTGTAAGGGCTGGATTGAGATATGGAGTTTTACCATTCGGCACAGCGGTGAAGATGAGTTCTAAGTGGACTTATTATATCTCTCCAGAAAAGTTCAAAGAATACGTAGGAATCAATAGTAAATAGAAACAGAATTGATAAGAAATGCCTCGGTGCCACTGATGAGACAGATTTTCAGCTTAAAATAGAAAAAGACGAAAATGTTATGCTTTTACGAAATATACAAACTCATACCTTTGAAGTATAGTTAGAGAAGAAATGGTGGGCGTTTTCACCAGACAAGGAGGGAATAAGATGAGTGAGATAACCAGAGTAACAATGACTGCCAAAGAGGCCTCGAAATACTTAGGTATGGGGTATTCGAAGATCCTCGGCTTGTCGGCGGCAGGAGAGATTCCGCATATAAAACTTGGGAAAACATACTACTTTACTAAAGAATTTCTGGACAGGTGGCTAGAAGAGCAGCAAACAAAACCGAGCAAAGAGCAAGAAATCGTTAATGATATGCAGAAAAAGTATCCACACCTGACAACTAAGTAAGGAGGTTAAGTTTGTGGATGAAATAATAACAATGACAGCGAAGGAGACTGCAAAATACCTGGGCATATGCTATGTAAAATTACTTTCTCTAGCTGCAGCCGGAGAGATACCGCATTTTAAGATAAACAGTTTTTATTACTTCCGGAGAGATGTATTTAATACATGGTTTGAGCTTAAACAAAACAACCACGGAAATGATAGTGAAGTTGCTACACTACTAAAAGAAATGTATCCGTGGATAAAGATAAAATGAGGCTGTCTATTGCATGTGTTTAAGCAAAGTAAAATCACCTTAAGTAGATGAAAGAAACTGTTAAACTACATGGAACAAACCAAGAAAAAGGGGCTGAATGCCTCTTTTTTTTTCGGTCAAATCAAAGGCGCAAAAAAAGCTCTTTTTTTGTCAACTATGTCCAAACTATGTCCAAAACTCAAAATCTAAGATGCAATTCAGAAAATCAAAAACCCCGCAACCGTTGAAGTTGTGGGGTTTTCTCTGGCACTCCCGAGATGATTCGAACATCCGACGCACGGTTTAGGAAACCGACGCTCTATCCCCTGAGCTACGGGAGCATATTAAGATTGTATGATCAGAGCGAACAATCAAAGCTGTCGTCCTGAAAGGTTCAACAGTAGTAATTCTAGCATACTCAGGACTTCCTTTCAAGACGTTGTTTGATTTTATTTTGTCTAAGCAAAGAGGAAAAGCGGCTATTCTGCAGCCTGGTCTTTAGTCATTTCCAGGCGCTGACCGATCGAAGCACTAATGTTTTCTCTTGAGATTCCCAGAACAACAGAAAGCTCACTGTACAGTAAATCCTCCGCTTTCTTCATGAATTTACTGTCAACCTGGCGGATAGGCTTTCCCTGCTTGAGCAGTTGCTCGTTTTTGAGGTAAATCGTCTTTAGAAGTTTTATAAGATCGACACAGCAGCCAGTCAGCAGCAATTTGTTATAATGATCTGACAGCGACTTATAGTTGTTCTCAGGAGAATGGCTCGGGCTGATCGAAGGAATGCTGGAGATTAGCTGCTGGGCATCTTCATAAGTTATAAGCGGCCGCATGGGAACATTCGCATCTGTTGGTGTATAAATTTTACCGATCTTGTGAACAGAAGACAGGGAATAGTAAACCCTACTTTGATCGGTCCCTTGCAGATTGAGCTTTCCGACGGATTCAACCTTGTAAACGCCAGAGCTTCCATAAATGATATAATCACCTGTTTGAAACATTCTATTACCTTCCTTTTACAAAAATAAAAAAGAACGTGTGTAATTGACAACAGGACTTACGTTTATCAAAAACTACACGTTGTATTTCTATTTTACCATTTCTAAACCTAAAATGTTGCAGAAATTTCTAGTAAAATTAACAAATAAGGATTGACTAAGATCGTTCCGCCTCATTTCTTTGGTAAAGAGCTGAAAATCCTATCTTTTTTTAGTTTTGAAGATTCCATTATTACCGAACAAATTGTCCTTGTCGCTGCTTTCTCCTAGCTTATTCCCCTTTGCATCAAAATGTTCTGTATAGACACGACCAAGCAGGGTCGTGATCCGCTTGCTGTATCCGATGTATTCTCCCTTACTATCGTAATGCCTGTTTTTAAATATGTGAGACACCTCCATTTCTCATTCTGTGGTTTTTTCTGCAATCATATCACAGAGGCAATGCAGCGTCAACATGATGGCTCCAACTCGAGTTTTTTAGAAAATGCTGCCAAATACAATACCTATCAAGGTCCTCTGGGTACAGTCCCTGCTGGAGATTGTATCTTTTTTTGTTTTATTTTCATTTCGGTATTTACAGAAACTCATTGGGAACGTATATACGTATATACTTATATACGTATATACAAATAAATATCCCGACCCGTTTCATTAGCAGACCAACAGACATAGCATTTTCGTAGACAATGTGGAAGAATGAATTTTAGAATCGTGAAATAATGGGAGAAGTTATGATTAGATTAAGATTGCTGAGAAACCCCTATTTTGGTAAGGGTGAGTGGGAAGCCTTTTTCGGACTGTTTGGTGATGTCTTTTCAAAGATCGCAGCAATTGTCGGTGTCCTCTATTTTGCGGAAGGTTTTCCCGTTGAAGTGGTGATGGGAAAAATTCTGCCGGGAATCGGAGTGGGGTCTATGATTGGATGTTTCATTTATTTCGGTGAGGCATACTTTCTGGGCAGAAAAGAAAATCGGGTTGACGTTACGGCATTGCCCTTCGGAATCAGTTCTACTCAGGTTTTTGCTTGGCTTTTTCTGATTTTGGTTCCCATCTACAGGCAGACAGGTGACGCCAATGCTGCATGGCAGATTGCTCTGGCTGCGTGCTTTGTCGGCGGACTTATTGAAATCGCAGGAGCATTTGTCAGCAGAATTTTAGTGCAATACATACCTGACTCGGCTTTGCTTGGCAACATGGCTGCAGGAGCACTGATCTGGCTCTCCTTTAACGGATTTGTTACAGTGTTTCAAGCGCCTGCAATTGGTGTCTTCCCACTGTTTCTCATCATTTTGGCGTTTAAGATGAAAAAGCCCTTCCTGAGGGGCGTTCCCAATACGCTGGTCATTCTTTTGGCAGGTTCTGCCCTCGCATGGATGACGGGCTATTGCAGCGTCAGCAGTATGAAGGGATCTCTTGAATTCTTTCATTTGTATCTGCCTTCGTTATATTTTTCTGATATCCTTGCCGGCTTGGGTAAGATCGGACCGTATCTTTCCATTGTGATCCCGCTTCAGATTGCAAACTTCATTGCAACCATGCAGGCGGTTCAGGGTGCAGCAATCATAGGAGACGCGTACCCATTGAAGCGCAGTATGGTTTTAGACGGCGTTACCACAGTTCTGTCCTCCTTTACCGGCAGTCCGTTTCCTACGACGGTATACTACGGACATATGGGTTGGAAGAAGATTGAGGCAAGAAGTGGATATATTCTACTGATGGGAGGTACCTATATCACATGTTTTCTTGGACTCCCGCTCATCATATTACAGATTGTTCCATACGAAGTCATTGTTGTACTGCTTGTATTCATCGGTTTGACAGTGGCATCGGAGGTAGCAGATAATCTGGAGAGGGAATACAGCGGCGTAATTTTCATCTCCCTGTTCCCCATCCTTGCCCAGTATATCAATAGCATCGTAAACGATGTGCTTGCGGTTGCTGGGACCAGCGTTCAAGAAATTGGGATCAGCGCTTTCTCAGATGCGAGCGTGATGCTGTCCTCCATACAAGTGCTTTCCTATGGTGCCTTTGCGTCAAGTCTCCTGTACGCGGTCTGGATTGCCTATGTATATGAGAGGAACTTTGCACTTGCAGGGCTTACAGGAGTATTCCTGTCTGTACTGTCTGCAATTGGTTTTATTCATAGCGAGCAGTTGCAGCTATTACCTCCAAAAGGAGGAATGCTTGCTGGGGTCTACCTGGCAATTGCAATGATCTGCTTCATGATCAGACGAAGAGAAAAACATAGACCGTCTGAGTAAAAAATTATGGGAAGAAGAAGGAGGATTAAGATATGGCAATACCAAAAGTAGAATTCAACGAGGAGACCATCCGCCTGAAACGGCTATACGACAATGTGACGGATAGTGGATACACCCTTGCAGGGCTGAAATGCGGCAAGGTTGACCGGGTATATGGCAAGTTTCTGTTTGGGCCCGTTCCCCAGGATCGCCCAATAACATATGCGTCCTATGTCATGTCAGTAGACGGCAAGATTGCGTTCGAAGACAATGAGGTGGGGCCGCTGATTGCCAAAACAAACCGCTTTGATCCAGACGGCGCTTTTGCTGATTTCTGGATTCTAAACCTGCTTCGTGCATCCTGTGACGGAATTATCATAGGAAGTGGTACGCTGATCAAGGAACCGGATTATTCGGGAAGCGCATATGATCCGGATCTGCTGGATGCCAGATTGAAAAATGAAAAGTCCGCAGCACCATGGACCGTCATCGTCACCACAACAGGAAAAAACATCCCCTTTGGGAATCCTGTATTTCGATGTGAGGAAATCCCAATTCTGATTAACACCTCTCAAGAGGGGCTGAAAAACCTTGAAGCAGAGATCCCCGGTGAATACTATCTGGTTCCTCTTGCGGGTAGTGCATTAGAGAAAGACGCCATCGCTAGTCTGATTGCGGAGAACCATGGAAAAACAGCAATCGCAGTCACAGGAGAAGGGTGGGATACTGATTCTCAGGAACTGCTTAAGATTTTGCGCGCAATGGGCATGGAGAAAGTGCTGGTTGAGTCGCCTACCTATTGCCACCATTTAATGAGGAAAGCGCTGCTGGATGAGATCTTTGTCAATACCTCCTGTGTTTTTGTGGGAGGTCAGGCTACGGGCATCGGTACCTTAGGAAGTTCCTTCCCGTCCACGGATCACCCGCACAGCGAAATCCTTTCCATCCACATGCACAGCCCGCATTTCATCTATACGCGGCACAAAATGCTTTATGGCGCAAAATAAATTTAACTTGATAAGGTACATAGCACCAAACAGATTGATTCGACAAACGGATTGAACTCAACAAACAGATCAAACGCGCAAGCGGAATAACTCAACAAACAGATCAAACGCGCAAGCGGAATAACTCGACAAACAGATCAAACTCGAAAATACTGAAATGCAGAAAGGAGAAAGAAGATGAATTTAAAAGTGAGGAGAATGAATCACATTTTTAAAGAGGATGGGAAAACCCTGATCGTTGCCATTGATCATGGAACCTACAACGGTGCTGCAGAAGGGCTGGAACATCCCGGAGAGACCATTGAAAAAATAGCCGAGGGAGGGGCAGACGCAGTCCTGTGCAATTTCGGTGTAGCAAGAACCTTTGCAAAAGAACTGGCACCGCTGGGGTATATTGCAAGACTGGACCTGCCACCCACCTATATGGGCAAAGGGCACGACAGCAGACTGGTCTTCGATGCTGATTATGCCATGCATCTGGGCGCCGATGCTGTAATGGTCAATGTTGGGCAGGGAGTCGGTGTGGAGGAAATTACATATCCCCAACTTGCGCAGGCAATCGCATACTGTGACCGCATTGGCATGCCGGTGTGCTCTGAACCGGTTCCCGGAGGCTTTGACGCCGGCCCTGACTTTAAAACTCTGGACAATATTGCAAGGGGTGCAAGAATTGCCTGCGAAATCGGCTGTGATTTCATGAAAGTCGGCTATGCACCGGGGTTTGAGCGGGTTGTTGACGAAACCTTTGTCCCGCTGGTCGTGTTGGGCGGAGCCAAGACAAAGGATGAAAAGGAGTTTTTGGGCTCGATTCGGGCAGCCATGGACGCTGGCGCAAGCGGTGTTGCCATCGGAAGAAATATATGGGGCAGCGGCAATACGGTTTCTATGACAAAAGCACTGGCTGCAATCATACACAAGAATGCTTCTGTAGACGAAGCATACGAGATTCTGAAGGCAGGCCGATAGGGAGACAGACGTTAAGAACGGAGGAGCATCAATGAAAGAGGAAACAACAATGAAAGAAGGACCAACAGGAGAAAAATCAGCAGCAATGAAGGCGGGGCCAGTTGCGGAAAAACCAGCAACTACAAACACGGGCGAATTAGTAAAAGCAGCAATTATGCCGGAAGCCGGCAAGGTTGAGTTTGCCGAGGTTATGCTTCCGCAAATGCAGGAGGATGAAGTGCTGGTTGCCATAAAGGCCGTTGGAATCTGCACGTTTGAACAGGGATTCTATTACGGGAAGTCTAAGGGATTCCCCTTTGCCGGAGGGCACGAGATTTGCGGTGTTGTGGAAAAGATCGGAAGCAAGGTGGCACAGGACTTAAAGGTGGGAGACAAGGTTGTGGTACTTAGCCTGACCCGGTGCGGCGAATGCTATTACTGCAGGAGAGGCTACGACAATCAGTGCGAAAATGCGGCAGATGTACAAAAAATACCCGGGGCCTTCGGTCCGGGCGGATTTGCGGAGAAATTCATCGCCAAGGGATATGAGGTTTACAAAATCGATCAGGAGATTCCCTTTTCCAGAGGAACTTTGGCAGAGCCGCTGGCCTGCGTAACGCTTAGCCTGAATGCAGCCTGTGTGCAGACCGGAGATTACGCGCTTGTCTGCGGAGGGGGAGCAATGGGCATTCTTCACCTTCTTCTGGCCAAACAGAGGGGACTCAAGGTTATCGTCAGTGAACCGGAAAACAGCAGAAGGACGAAGGCATTGAAATTCGGCGCGGATTATGTGATTGATCCCATCAATCAAGATCTGGAGGCTGAAATAAAAGCAATTACCGGCGGACGAGGCGTTGAAAAGGCATTTTTTACAGCCGGTGGGAAAGCGGCAATCGAGGGAGCGATCAGTGCACTTGCGATTCGCGGCACCCTGGTCATTTATGGAGGAACAGGTGCAGAGGACAGCTTTACCGTAGATCCCAAATGGTTCCATTATAAGGAGATTACTATTACAGGTGTCACAAAGCATACAAAGGAAACCATCCGGCTAGCGGTTGAACTGCTTGGAGCCAGAGAACTGCCGCTTGACCGTCTGATCACTTCGCGTTTCCCCTTTGCCAATATAGAGGATGCGCTGGTGGAGGCCCGGAGTACGTCTTCCTACAGACCCGTTGTTCTTATGGATTAGTCAAAAGGAAAGGGATGTGGATATGAAACGCTATTTAATGGGTTTTGATATTGGGACCTTGAGCTCAAAAGCAGTGCTGACAGACCTGAGCGGAACGATTATTGCAAAACGCCAGATGGAGCATGCCATTGAGATCAAGCATCCGGGATGGCAGGAAGAAAGCATGGTGATGTGGTGGGAAGAATTTAAGGAGGCAGCGGCGTACTTTCTCGGGCTGGAGGACATACAAAAGGATCAGATTAAGGCAATTGGCATCACCGGTCTGATTCCTGCCATGTGCGCGGTGGATTACGGCGGAAACCCGGTGAGGAATGCAATCCTGCATACCGATGTTCGTGCAGAAAAAGAGCTGCAGGAAATCAATGAGAAACTGGAATGCAAGATTTCTCATGGTCACATGCTGCCCAAAATTCTATGGGTGAAGCGGCATGAACCGGAAAACTATAAGCGAATTCATAAGATCATGGTGCCCCACGGATATATTGGATTTAAATTAACGGAAAATGCAACCATGGACTATGATTCGGCAACCATGGCAGGCGGTCTGTTCCGGGAGCGCTCGCTGGACTGGGATGAAGGAACAATAAGAGCCTTCGGTCTGGAATCGTATGTGTTCCCGGATGTATATCCGGCCAGCCATATCAATGGGCAGATTTGTGAATTTGCTGCCGAAGAAACTGGACTTTCTCAGGACACAAAGGTAATTGTGGGCGTGGGTGATACGTTTGCATCAATGCTGGGAGGAGGCGCATATAACGCAGGACATTTCATGCTGTATCTGGGCACCTCCGGCACGTCCATCTATGCTGAAAATTCTCCTGAGCACTACATAACCATCCCTCATTACGGGGAAGGAAAAGGCCATTTTACAGGCAGAATTTTCTCCTTTGGAGAAAGCATTCTGCATCTTCGAAATAATCTCGGATATGACAGCTGGGAGGCGCTCAACAGCCATCTTGAAGAGATTCCGCCTGGCTCAGAGGGACTCTGGTATTTTCCACATTACAAGCTGCAAACCGAAGCGTCCTTCTTTGGGCCTGACGCAGAATTCATGCTGGGATACAGAGGGTGCCACAGCCAGTTCCATCTCTACCATGCCATGCTGGAGGGAATCGCTTACAATGCCCGGTATAATATTTCCGGTCTTGATCTTCCCATTCACAGGATCAACATGTTCGGAGGCGGAACAAACGCAAGGGAAATCTGTCAGCTATTTTCCGATGTAATTGGGAGGGAACTCTACTATAATCCCAAAAGCTCCACCGCTCTTGGAATCGCATTTCTGGCAGGCTACGGAAGCGGGCTGATTGAACGTTACGACACCCTGGAAAAAAGTTGGCTCAGTGACAGCATTGCGGTGAAGCCCGACGAGGAAAAGTCCAGACAGTATCACGGGCTATATGAGAAGTATCAGGAGTTAAGATCGAGACTGATGAAACTTGATTCCGAAATTGAGAACGTTCAGGAGTAAAGGAGGAATGATATGAGTTTACCTATGATCCCGTTTGATGCGGAGAAAATAAAAATTAGACCTGTTTATCAGAGTCAGGAGCTTGCGCGTTACATAGATCTTCCGGTTCCGTCACAGAAGATAAACCATGTATACGGTGATGAACTCCGGTTTCCTGAGAACCGGGAAGACAGACCCTACCTCTTTTCCTCATTTGTATCTTCCATTGACGGGAAATTAGCTTATGCAGATAAACCAAGTGCATTTTATGTTGCCGGAAAGAATCAGATGGCAGGCGCAGGAAAAGATACCGATTTCTGGATTTTGAACGCGCTGCGGGGTGTCTGCGATGCGGCGCTCATTGGAGGAAACTCCATGGGGACAGATCCCGATTATTCCATGCACTGCATGGATGCGGATATTGAAGAGGATCGTATCAGGGCAGGCATGCCCCGGGTTCCGCTGAATATCATCATGACCCTTGATGCCACTGATGTACCTTTGGAACACACGCTGCTGGCAAATGAAAAGGTTCCGGCCATTATGATCACGTCCCCGGCAGGTATGAAGCATGTCCGCTCTGCTTACAAAGGAGATATTGTTGCCATTTCGGGACAGGAGCCTGTTGACTTGATCCGGGAAAAGATACAGGGAGCAGCACCGGGCGTATTGCCGATTCTGGTGACCGGCAGCGAGGGTTTCCCTGATACGGCGGAGTCCATGAGAATTTTAAAGGGAATCGGAATCAACCGCCTTTTAATCGAATCGCCCGGTTACGGCAATTACCTGGTGAAACAGAAAATGATGGATGAATTCTTCCTGAATATTTCGGGAGTGTACATCGGAGGCGGGGATACCATGACACTGGGAAAGGCAGACAAAGGCTTTTCCGCAGAAGCACACCCCCATACGAAGCTTCTGTCAATTCATATCTTCAATGAGTACTTTGCTTATTTCAGATACAAATTCAATTATGAGTTTATCTAAATTATTATTAGGAAAGGGAGAAAAGATATGTTAGGAGAAAACAAGGAACTGCAGATCGCCTGGTTTAAAGGCGGAGATGTAGACGCAACCATCGGTGTATTCTTTGACGGATTCACCAAGATTCTAGTTGGGGTTAGCATCCTCAGCGGGGTAATGGCCATGCCCAATGATATTATTTTTGGAAAAATTGTATCGTCTATCGGTTTTACAGCATTTCTGCTTTTGGCGTTTAATACGTTTTATGCCAGATATCTGGGCCGGAAGCTGGGCAATCCTGAAATCACGGCAATGCCGGCAGGCGTAAGCGGAGGAACCTTCTTTGTTTGGCTCTTTGCCATCATGATGCCTACTTATTTCGCTTCTGGAGATGCGCTGTACGCCTGGAAAGTAGCGGTAAATGTAAATATCCTGTATTCGGTTATCATTATCGCCTTTGCATTTATCATCAAATTTATCATGAAGCATGTACCGAATCAGGCGATGCTGGGGGGCGTTGTGGGAGGCTCCATGGCATATCTGCTCATCGGAGCAATGGGTGACGGTTTCGCTCATCCCCTGGTTATCCTGGTCACACTGTTTGTTCTCTTGTTCTTTAACTTCGGAAAAATTAAACCAAAATTCTTCTCCCCCGCGTTTATCGCAGTGGGTCTGGGAACCATTGTGGCCTGGGTGACGGGCGTAATGAAGCCCGAGACATTTATGGCCTCCTTTGCAACCACAGGACTTTATATTCCTCTGCCTCAGATTGGGCTTCTGGGCGGAGAAGCGTTCCAGGGTGCTCTTACATTTTTACCGCTGATTCTGGCCTTTGCCTTCTCTGATGTGACAGCATTGCTGCAGGGACTGGAGCAGGCCGTTCAGAGCGGAGAAAAATTTGATCAGAAAACCTCTCTCCTGGCAACGGGTCTTTGCAATTTGATCGGTACCCTCTTTGGAAACCCGTTCCCGGTTAATATGTATTGGGGACATCCGGCATGGAAAAAGGCAAAGGCAGGTGCATCCTATCCCTTATTTACGGGTGCCATCTATCTGATCTTGTGTGTAACAGGTCTGGTGGCCATTGCAACATCGGCAATTCCGTCCAGCGCTACCCTTGTGCTATTGGTATTCGTGGCAATTATGACCGGTGCTCAGGCATTTGAAGTTGTGGAAAAGATGTACTATCCCGCTATGATTGTGGCAACTGCCATTCCCATCTTTGAACTGATCTACGGAAAAGTATCCAACGGGATTTCTGCCGCTTCCAATGCCATTGGAGATGCCTTAACGTCAGGGGGCATTGATTTTGATGTGAGCAGTGTTGCGGTCAATTCGACGTATTTGGCAAAAGCAGGCGTTGCAAATGGCTATTTTGATATGTCCAAGGGTTCTATGCTCATTGCGATCATCTTCGCCTGCGTCATTATTTTTATGATCGACAGAAAATGGATCAATGTATCGGTGGCATTCTTTGTGGCCAGTGCCTGCTCCTTTGTGGGATTGATTCATGGTGCAAATGTTGAATTCGATGCCGCACCAGTATACACCGGAACCTATCTGGCTTTCGCTGTCGCATTCATAATCATTAAAATCCTCAGCAGAAATATGCCCGGTCTGAAGCCGGAAGATGAGATCAGGAGCGTGCAGGAACAGGTATCTTAAATGAAAACAATTGTATTTTACGGTTCTCCTGCAAGGCAGGGACAGACAAAGGATCTGCTGGATGTGCTGCTTGCAGAACTTGAGGGAGAAATCAAATTCGTGGACTGTTATCATGCGGATATTGCACCCTGTAAGGATTGCAGGTATTGTTTCACCAAAAGGGGTTGTGCGATAAAGGACGGAATGCAGGAGCTGTATGATGATATCGACTGCTGTGACGCTGTTGTGATTGCAACCCCAATGCACTTCGGCATTATGTCTGCCCCGATGTTTTCCGTATTTACAAGACTTCAGTCCTATTGGTCCAATCGCAATATCCGGCATAACAATGCTGATCGGCCAAACCCTAAATATGGTGCCCTGCTGGTAACCACCGGTGGCAAGTGGGTAAACATGGAGCTGCTGATCCAGGGTGTTTCAGAGTTTGCATTTGACCACATGGAAGCGGAGTGTATCGGAGCAGTATTTGCGTATCAGACAGATACAAATCCGGCTGCGGATAATGATAAGGCGAAAGAAAAAGCCAGGTATCTCGGGTGCAGGCTCAGCGAGCTGTGCAGAGGAAAAACGTGAGGGAAAGGAAGCGATACCTCAGCAGCGATACCTCAGCTAAGTAAAGAGAGTGATCGGCAAGGATAAAGCAGCAGAAGAGAGAAAGTTGAGAAGCAGGGGTCTGTGCGGGCGTGCATGGACCCCTGTACTATCATAATAGAAGGATAGGGAATGCTAAACGTGGAGGCGTGATGTACACGTATATACAAATATACCGGTTTATGCTATAATAGCTGATAATATTGGCAGCCGAAGCGAAACGACTATTTTGGAGGGATTGGGTACCAAATGATGAACGAAAGTGATTTCAAGAAAGCGCCTCTTTATCTGCAGATCCGAGAGGCTATTTACAATAAGATTATCAGCGGAGAATATAAGGCGGGAGACAAACTTCCAGCAGAGGATAAGCTGGCAGAACAGTTCGGAACAAGCCGAATGACGGTAAACAAAGCCCTGCTGGAGCTCGTCAATCGTGAGTATCTCACAAGAGTTCAGGGGAACGGGACCTTTGTCAGCAAGATGAGAAAAGAAGGAAGCCTGTCAAAGGGTCTGAGCTTTAATGACTCGATGATACAAAAAGGCTTTAAGGTCTCAACGACGGTGATGGAACAGCAAATGATCATGCCCGCGCGAAGTGTTGCTGAGCTTCTAAACCTTCCTGTGACTGCAGAGGTGCTGTATTTGAAACGACTCCGTAAGGTAAACAACGAGCCCATCGTCGTTCAGGAAGCCTATCTCACAAGTAGAGTGAGCCGGTCTCTGATGGAGATTGATTTCAGTGAAAATGCGCTGTACGCCAGCTTAAGAAAGCATTGCCAGGTTGAGATCGTAAGAGCTAAAGATACCGTTGAAGCGAAAGCGTCTGATGAGGAAACCAGCACCCTGCTGAGGATCACAGAAGGCTTTCCTGTTTTGGTGACCCAGCGGCTGGCTTATGATGGATCGGATACACCCGTTGAACTGTCCTACAGCATTTATCGAAGTGATCAATATATGCTGGAAGTAGAATATAAATAGAAGCGTTTCCGGAGTGAAAGACAAACAGCTGTTGATTTGCTGAAGCAACATGATCTGTTGAAGACAGGTTGACAGGGAGGAATTTTTTTGGTAAAGTAGTTAGCATACACTAACCGATATCAATAGAAGAAAGCGCAAACATTAGGAGGGGCTATGACGAATTATTTGTGGATCAATCCTGTTTCTGCCGCGCTGTATGAGGGTGATACACTTGATCTTGCTGCCAGGGAAAAGGGCTTTCTTCCAGTCCAATGTCAGGAGAATCATATCGAAACTGTCAAGGAAAAGTATCGCAAGGCGATTGCACGCAGCAGCGGTTGCGTTGTAGATATGCGATGTCCCATGGCTGCACAGTACATAAAAGAAAAATTTGATCAGCCAAAACTGATCTTTCCTGATATTCATCCGATTCTGATTCATTGT
>JAQSXD010000039.1 GCA_029266295.1 Bacillota bacterium
TAACGTTCTGATTAATAATCAGTAATATAGAACGAAACATTCAAAATTTAATATTTACTATCGTATATTAAACAATTTCAAAAACGGTTATATTCAAGGATTGATAATCCGCCAAATCCATCTCATATGGTTCAACATCCTCTCCGTGATCCATAAAGATTCTGACTCTCGGCCGCATGCAGAGCTCCTCATAGTTTTCAACCACGATCCCGGTAAGTCCGTTGCTGAGTCTGACGCAGGTTCCAATGGGGTATGGTGCAATTTTCTTTACAAATACCTCAACAACCTTTGGGTCAAATAGGCTCATGGTCGATGCCATGATATATTCCATTGCATCGGAAGGAAGCATCGCTTTTCGATAAGGGCGATCAGAAGTGAGCGCGTCGTAGACATCGGCAACCGCAATAATTCTTCCGTACCAGGAAATTTTATCACCCTTCAGATTGTTTGGATATCCGCCTCCTTCATACTTTTCATGATGATCCAAAATCCCCATGTAGGAAGAATTGGAGACGCCATATCCCTTTTTAATATGATTACAGCCAAGAAGAGAGTGGGTTTTAATTTCCTCAAACTCGGCAGGGTTAAGCTTTCCTGGTTTATTCAGGACGTCTTTGTTGATAAAGACCTTTCCAATATCATGGAGCAGTGCAGCAAATCCAAGATTACACAGCTGATCTCGCTCCAAATCCAAAGCTACCCCAAGGACGATGCTCAGCACAGCTACATTGACCGAATGATAATAGGTGTAGTCGTCAAAAACTTTCATATCGATCATATTCACCATGAGGTGTTTGTTGGCAAATATTTGATCTACAATATTTTCAATTTGCAGTTTCGCAGACTTAATGTCTGTTTTGACCTCAGGGCTGCCCTTCTCACAGTGGATAAAGATATCTTTTATCCCTTTCACCGTTTGGGCCCTAACGCTGTCATTGATTATGTTAATAATCTGAATGTCCTTGGAAATATCGTCTTCGATATAAACTCCGTTGTATTGAAGACGCTCAATCGCCTTTACGTACTCACGGCTCAGAACTGTGCCCCTCGTCAGCATAAGGTCTCCATAGTTATTATACAGGTTATCACCAAGGATCATGCCTTCCCGCAAGCAGTATGTCGGTACAAATCTCATATTTTAAGGCTCCTTACCGCAACCCTGTCATTCAACCTAGCCATCAACATATACAAATACCCTCCAAAGAAAAATATCAGCTCTATTCTCCCGGCATCTAATCTAACAACACCGAAAATCAGTCAATGGAACCATTATAGCATCATTTTTCAATAAATACCATTCTGAATTTCTGATGCAATCTTATTTTCGTCAAATTTCGAGTCGGTATAAAATCCGCCGATTTTTATGCTGCTCTCATATTCGGTTCCGTGAAAATCCGAACCGGCAGTTATAATCAGCTCGTACTTTTCCGCAAGACCTACCAGCCGTTTTGTCTCCTCTGGAGTATGGCTGCTGTAATAGCACTCCATCCCCATCATCCCCCAGCCCTTTAATTTGGCGAGCTGCTTGTCCAGCCTGTCCCAGAAGGTTTCTTTTTCATTCTTTACCAAACGGGCGATCTTCATCGGATGGGCCAGCACCGGGACACCTCCTGCCCCCCTGATCAGCTTGATCGCTTTTTCTGCGGTAATTTTTTCCCGATGAACGCGCCTTACGATTTCAGACCTCATGAATTGTCCGTCTGCATACGCGTCTTTATAGGATGAGATATATCCCTTACGCAGCAGCGCCAAAGCAAAAGTAGGTTTGCCTATATAATCCTGCCCGCTCCGAAGCTGCAGATCCTCCATGGTCAAGTTGCATCCGATTTCATTGAGTGCAGAAAGCAGTTTCTCATTCCGCTCCACACGCTTTTGCCTTATGCGCTCAATTTCTTCGTTCATTTCGACGTTATTTAGGTCAAAACCATATCCTAGTATATGCATATAGATCTTTTCGTCATCTTCCGTGGATAACTCAACACCATGAATCACATGGATGCCGTGACATTTCCCAGCATCGATCCCTTCTTTGAGACCTCCCATGCCATCATGATCGGTAATAGCCATGGTACTTACTCCACTCTCTTTTGCAAGAAGCACAAGCGCCTCCGGGGACATGGTACCATCAGAATAGTATGTGTGCAGATGAAGGTCAATCATACGATCATGGCCTTTCTGAGTTTCTGTGCAGTCTCTTCATTTTTCAGCAGTGCAACAATAGCAAGCCCAAACTCGATGGCAGTGCCGGGTCCTCTTGAGGTCAGAAAATTTCCATCGCGCACGACTCTCTCTTCTGTATAGTTTGCACCAAACAGCTGCTCCTCAAATCCAGGAAAGCTGGTTGCCCGTTTTCCCTCAAGCAGAGACAAACCGCCTAAAACGCTGGGGGCAGCACAGATCGCCGCAAGCCACTTCCCTTTTGCTGCAAAGTGCTTCAGGTTTGAAGCAAGCCCCTCGTGAGCGGCCAGATTCTTCGTACCTGGCATTCCCCCTGGAAGAATTATCATCTCACAGAGATCGTAGTCAGCTTCTTCAAAAATAAGATCCGCATTGATATAAATGTCATGAGCCCCTCTGACCACAAGTGAATCGGCTATTGAGACAGATTTGACGGGAATCTCAGCCCGCCGCAAAATATCCACTACAGCTAAGGCTTCTATCTCTTCGAAGCCGTCTGCCAAATGTACATATACCATCGTTTTCCCTCCTATGCCGTTATCAATTGAAGCCACACTCTGTTCTAAAGAGTGTGGCATGAAAGAACTAAGATCTTATGAATAAAACATTCTCCGCGGTTTTGTCAATTTCCAGGTCGCGGAAGCAAGAATCAGCAGCAAAACGAACGCTACGGCAGAATTAGCAAACACACTAAGCCTGGCGAAGCGCTCTGTAAACATCAGAGGCAATACATCGTCTGCCCCATAAGCAATCGGAAAGATTAATTGGTAATAAAACAAACGAATGGATGCTATATTAAACGTGATGTGAAGAGCAGCCTGTGCTGCTACAAAGAATGCAATCCCCAGTTTGAATGCTCCTCGCAGCTCATATTTCCACTTTTTATGGAGAAAAATACAATAAAGCGCAATCAGAATGAAAGCACCCCCCACAAGGGCGTAGAGACTATCATTTAGCAGCTTGCGCGCATGTTCCATATTAATTTGCTCCACGGTGCCAAAGACATTCTGATCCCGATCTCTGTACTCGATGAACAGATCGAATTCTTCAACGGAACCTTTCATAAAGTCCGAGAAAAAGGTGCCCAATTCATCATCTCCCATACCCAGATCGATTTGAGAGGAAATTTCCTGACTGTTAAACTCGTAGATATAAATATCCGGCATGCGGAACACAATATTGCAAGCGCCCAGTATGGTGACCGCCGCCACGCAAACTGCAACGAAAACAGCTAAAGTTCTATATAAAATACGCATTGCTACCATCCTTACTATCATCAACAAGACATTAATTCTTGTGCTTATCTTTGTGCTTATACTTGTGCTTTATACTACTATCATATAGAATATTTATATAAATTCAAGTGATAATTTTTATTGGATACAGTTACGGAGGGTCTTATTATGATCTACAAAGTCGGAATCATAACTGCAAGCGATAAAGGCTATGCAGGAACAAGAAAAGATCTGAGCGGTCCTGCTATCGAAGAGGTACTGTCTCACTTTAAGGGGTTTAAGGTTCAGAAATACGTCATGCTGCCGGATGAAAAGGATATGCTTTCCAATATGATGCGCCAGATGGCAGACGAAGACCAACTTGATCTAATCCTGACCACAGGAGGTACAGGCTTTGCCAAGAGGGATGTCACTCCGGAAGCAACTCTGGAAGTGATCGAACGACGTGCGCCGGGAGTTCCGGAAGCTATGCGAAGTATTTCCTTCCAGATCACTCCCAGAGCAATGCTCTCAAGAGCAGAAGCTGGAATCCGCGGTGAAACACTGATCGTTAATATGCCGGGAAGTCCGAAATCCATCAAGGAAATACTGGAATATATCCTTCCCTCCATCGAGCACGGTCTCGATATTCTCCAAGGCAATACCGCAGAGTGCGCACGGCCCTAGTATTCCTACCCATGAATGAAAAATAAGCCCGCGGCAATGAACCTCCGCGGGCATTTTCTTATCTGTCTTCGCGGAAGTACGGAACGCTTAAATCTCCAGGCCCCATATCTTCCTTTCTGCTTTTTCTTGTACTGATAATTACGATGATAATCGTCGCCAGGTACGGGATCATATCCACCAGATACTGTGAAACGTGAATACCCATACTCTGAAGACGGAATCCAAGGATATTCAGTCCTCCGAATAAAAATGCCCCAATCAGCGCCTTTGAAGGCTTCCAAGAGGCAAAGATAACCAGAGCTACTGCAATCCAGCCTCTTCCTGCAACGACGTTTTCCTGCCAAACAGGAATGGTTACGAGAGACATATACGCCCCGCCCAGGCCGCAAAGCGCCCCGCCCAAGATGATGTGAACATATTTATAAAGATTTACATTGATTCCGGATGCATCGGCAGCCGCCGCATTTTCACCAACGGCTTTCAGGTTGAGGCCTTTTCTCGTCTTCCAAAGATACAAAGACGCACAGATGGTGATCAGGTATCCGAAATAAATGAAGATGTCCTGCTTAAAGAACGTCGGCCCGATCACAGGGATACTGCTGAGAAGCGGAATTTCCATCGTTGAAAAAATCGCCTTCACCGAAGCAGGTGCAGGTACTCCCATGAAACTCTTGCCCACAAAGCTAGCAAAACCGCTTCCGAAAATCGTAAGGGTCAGGCCTGTTACGACCTGATTCGCCCGCAGGGTCACCGTCAGTACCGCATACACGGCTGCACCCAAAGCACCAGCTCCGATGGCTCCCAAAAGCGCAAGGAAGGGGTTGCCTGTCCAAAGACCAACTGCAAAGCCCATTACCGCACCCATCAGCATCATTCCTTCGACACCCAGATTCAGGTTTCCGGCTTTCTCGGTAATCAGTTCACCAAGGGTTGCGAATAATAGCGGTGTACCGGCGATGATCGCGGCGGCTAAAAATGCTGTCATTTACGCCACCTCCTTCTTTCTTCTCTGAATTCCCGAAAAACTCAGTTTATATGTGAGGAAAAATTCACTTCCCAAAACAAAGAACAGGATGATGCCCTGTATCATGTCTGCTACTGCGGCAGGAACCGCCATTGCAATCTGCAGATATGCGCCTCCCTGAAGGAGAATCGCGAAAGCGATACATACAACCAGAATGATCGGTGCTGACAATCTGCCGAGCCAGGTAGTGATGATGGCAGTGAAGCCATAGCCACCTGACAATGTTGCTGTCAAGGTTCTTTCAATCGCAGAAGCCTGGATCATACCGGTAAGTCCGCAGAGTCCTCCTGAGATCAGCATGGAAGTGATGATAACGGAATTGATGTTCATCCCTGCATATCTTGCTGTTTCAATACTCTCTCCTACAACGGTGATCTCAAAGCCTTTTTTTGTATGGTTGATAAAGATATAAACCAGCACCACCAACACAAGCGCAAAGATCCAGCCAATATGCACGCCAAATAAGGATGGAAGTACCGCATTGGGCGTAAAATTAGCGATTTTAGGAAAGCCCTGAGATTCTG
Organism: Bacillota bacterium; assembly: GCA_029266295.1. Lineage (GTDB taxonomy): Bacteria > Bacillota > Clostridia > Peptostreptococcales > Anaerovoracaceae > Anoxybacterium. The sequence goes on from JAQSXD010000039.1 coordinate 5,628, forward strand.
GGTCCTTCCATGGTCCATATTGCAGATACGTGACCCATTTGATGGCGATATAATTCATCATCAGCGTGAAGATCGTTTCATTGGTTCCGAACTTTGCCTTGAACATCGCGGGGATAAACGCCCAGATTCCTCCGACCACAACAGCCGCACCGGCCATTGCAGCCAATGCCAGCGGCGCAGGAAAGGTTTCCGGTATATTCAGCGCAACCAGTGATGCACCGAAGGCACCCATGACAATCTGTCCTTCTCCTCCGATATTCCAAAACTTCATCTTAAAGGCTACCAATATACCAAGGGAAGTAATAATCAGTGGAATTGCCTTGACGATGGTCTGCTGGATTCTAAGCTCTGTTCCCAACGCCCCCAGAACGATCTGATGGAATACGGATAGCGGATTAAATCCAAGAATTGCTATGACCAATCCCGCACATATGAGGGAAAATAGGATTGCGATGGCTCTGATCACATATTCCTGACGTTTGGGCAGTTCTGCCCGTTTTGTTATCTTAATCATGCGGTCGCCTCCTTCTCCATGGTGCCGCCGGTCATCAGCAATCCGATTTCTTCTTTTGATACGCCAGACGGATCGACGATACCGGTAATCCGCCCATTACATAGAACCATAATGCGATCACAAAGATCGATTAATACATCAAGGTCTTCCCCGATGAAGAGTACTCCAACGCCTTTTTCCTTCTGCTCATTGAGCAGGTCGTAGATTTTGTAAGACGCACCAATATCAAGCCCCCTTACCGGATATGCGGTAATGAGAACCTTTGGATCCGAGTCTATTTCTCTCCCCAAAAGAACCTTCTGAATGTTTCCACCCGAAAGTTTTTTAACAGGAGAATGAATTCCCGGGGTTTGAATATCCAGCTTCTTAACGATTTTGTTGGCCTTTTCAGCACATTCAGCCCTCTTCAGAAAAACGCCCGGCTGATTTTGATAATCTTTTAATATAATATTATGAACAATATCCATGGAGCCAACTAGACCCATGCCCAGTCGGTCTTCGGGAATGAACCCCATACGGATGCCAAGCCTTATGATATCCCTCGGCGTCTTTCCAACGATATTTTCTCCGTCAAAGAAAATTCTGCCTTTCTCAGCATGAATCAGGCCTGCAATGGTTTCGCACAGCTCCTTTTGTCCGCTGCCAGCAACACCTGCAACACCGAGAATTTCTCCCCCGAACAAAGTAAAAGACACGTCCTCAAGGGCATGCTTCTTCTCACTGTCTATCACCTGAACGCCATCAACATCAAGCAGCGTCTTTTTTTCTTCTAACTTCTTCTTTTCAATGGCAAGATCCACCTTTTTACCCACCATCATTTCAATGAGGTTCGGTACGGCAACACCTGCAGTCTCAACCGTTTGTATGGAGCATCCTTTTCTCAAAACAGTGATCCTGTCACTGATCTCCATAACTTCATTGAGCTTGTGCGTGATGATGATCACCGCGCAGCCCTGTTCTTTCATATTTCGAATAATCCGGAAGAGCTTCTTGATTTCCTGCGGCGTAAGAACCGCAGTAGGCTCGTCCATGATTAGAATCTTCGCGCCTCGATATAAAACCTTGATAATCTCCAGTGTCTGCTTTTCTCCCACAGACATGTCGTAAACCTTTTTGTCCGGATTGATATCCAGACCATACTGATCGGATATCGCCTTAACCTTCTTGGTCAGCTCCCTGCCTTTCATAAAGAAACTACCGCTCTGCCCAAGAACGATATTTTCCTTAGCGGTCAGAACATCGACCAATTTAAAATGCTGATGGATCATACCAATCCCCAGCTTTATGGAATCCTTTGGTGAAGAGAAACGAACTTCCTGTCCCTGTATAAAAATAGAACCGCTGTCGGGGCTATAAATCCCCGACAGCATATTCATCAAAGTGCTTTTACCGGCCCCGTTTTCTCCCAGAAGGGCGTGGACCTCTCCGCTATATACAGTTAAGTTCACATCTTCGTTGGCTTTGATAACCCCAAAGGTCTTGGAGATATTCTCCATTTGAATTGCAACATTTGATTGCATGATAAGCCCTCCAGATGATTACGAGTGAACCGTTTTATTTAGTTATTCCCGGCGTGATGACCACACCGATGATTTTACTTGGTGTTTGTATCTTATTGGCTGGCTCCGGTTGCTCCTTCAACGAGGTAATTCATTGACCAGATTCCCGCCCTGTCAAGTGTGGTGCCTTCCGGTACAACGATATTTCCCTTGTTGTCTTTGATCGGTCCGACGAAGATCGGGAATTCACCCGCTTCAATCTTGGTCTGAACTTCCTTTACCTTGGCCTGCACGTCAGCAGGTACGAGATCAGACATGTCTGCAAGTCCTACATAGCCGTCTTTCATTGTACCATAGTAGCTTTCCGGTTTCCATGTTCCTGCCATAATTTCTTCAAATGATTTAATGAAGAATGCTTCGTGCTTCCAAATAGGTGCTGTCAAGAAAGCCTTTGGAGCAGCGTCTCTGCTGTCCAGGTTGTAGCCGATGGCATATGCACCTGCAGCTTCAGCAGCAATCTGGGGTCCTGTCGTATCGCAGTGCTGTTCCAGCACGTCGCAGCCCTGAGCAAGAAGCGCTTCTGCAGCAGCTTTTTCATTGGCCGCATCTACCCATGCATTGGTGTAAACAACTTTGACTTCAGCATTGGGGTTTACAGATCTTGCGCCAAGGGTAAAAGCGTTGATTCCGATCAGTAGCTCTGTGTATTCGAATGCCGCTACATAACCGATTTTGTTTGACTTGGTCATGAGTCCGGCAACCATTCCTGCCAGATATCTTGGTTCTTCCATAGCACCAAAATAGTTTCCGAAGTTTGTATCATTCATCTTGTTTCCGGAGAAGTGAATGAATTTTACATCCGGGTACTCTCCAGCAAGTTCTTCCAGCGCATCCATAAAGCCATAGCTTGTCCCTACAATAACGGTTGCACCCTGGTCGATCATATTGATGGCAGCGCTCTTAACAGACTGCTTTTCTTCCGGAACAGATTCTGCCACTAGTGTAGCAACTTTGCCTCCGAAATAATCAACCATCGCCTGTCTGCCTCTGTCCTGCGCTTCTGAGAAACCGCCGTCCGTTGCAGGTCCAATATATATGAAACCAACGGTCAGTTCTGGTCCATCTGTCTTTCCGGGCTCCTCAGCAGATTCTTTCGTTCCGCCGCAGCCTGCTAAAGATGACATTACGAGAGCAAGTACAAGAAATAATGCTAAAAACTTTTTCATAACTTCATTCTCCTCCATAATCCTTGTTAGCCTCGGTTGCCTTTGCAAACCGTGTTATACTTTGTCAGCCGATGCTATTTAACAAGTGAAATAATTATAGTATATTATAACCACGTCATTTCCCTTACGTAAAGAGAAATCCGGTAATTATCTTTATTATTTCGGAAAACAAATGCTTATAGTTCGCAATATAGCGAACATTAATTTCTCATTTGGTCGTATTTGTTCGATTTTTATCAAAATCTATATTCTGATGATTCAGGCTGCATCGCTACTTGCTAGAGGCAAATGTGATCTCACCATCCTTGATTGCTTCAATCACCGCCAATGATTCGACATGGATATCCAGATCGCGCAGACGCTTGCTGCCTCCCTGAAACTGCTTTTCAATCACCGAACCCACACCGGCCAGGCTAGCACCCGCCTGCTCCACCAAATTGGCAAGGCCTAAAGCCGCCTCTCCGTGAGCGAGAAAGTCATCGATAATCAGAATCCTATCGTCTGCTTTGAGAAACTTCTCAGAAACCCTGACCACAGAGGTAGTTCCTTTTGTAAAGGATTTGACTTCTGCGCCGTAAAAGCCTTCCGTCATCGTGCTCGGAGCGGTCTTTTTCGCAAAAACTACAGGAATATTTCCGAAATGTCTGGCTACCATGCATGCTACTGCTATACCGGAAGCCTCAACGGTAAGGATCTTCGTCACTTCACAGCCCCGGAACCGCTCTGCAAATTCTTGGCCGATCTGATCGAGAAGCTCCACATCGATCTGATGGTTTAAAAAGGAGTCTACTTTTACGATTTCCGTTCCGATCGCAACTCCGTCTGCTACAATTCTGTCCTTAAGAATCTTCATTAATAAAAACACCAAATACATTCTACAGAATTCGACTTTTAAAATCAAGGATAATGTCAGATTTGGGCGAATGAATTTATATCTTTTCTTATAGGTTCCTTATTTTATTTAAATCGATATGAATATCTTTTTCCAGGAAGGGTACAAAATAATCAAGGCAATAAGTAAACTCACCTTATAAAATACAAGTTTATGCCATACGTTATAATAGGACACGGAAGAGAACCGTGCCCATTACAATAAAAATAAAGTAACAGGAGGGAATGAATATGTTATCGAAAGAAGTAACGAAGCTTTTAAACGAGCAAATCAACAAAGAGTTTTATTCAGCCTATTTGTATTTAGATATGTCAAACTATTATGATCTGAAAAATCTCAATGGCTTTTCCAACTGGTTCAAAGTGCAAGCCCAGGAGGAGCGGGATCATGCGATGCTTTTTATGAACTATCTTCAGAACAATAATGAAGAGATCAAGCTAACGGCCATCGCCGCTCCTGATAAAGCGTACAGTGATTTCAAAGCACCGCTGGAAGAATCACTTCGGCACGAGAGAATCGTAACTGCCTCCATCTACAATATCTATGAGGAGGCAACTAAGCAGCGAGATTTCCGTACATTGCAATTTTTAAACTGGTTCGTAACGGAGCAGGGCGAAGAAGAAAAGAATGCGGAAGATCTGATTGACCGCTACGAACTCTTCGGCTACGATGCAAAGAGCCTGTACTTACTTGACGCAGAACTGGCTACAAGAGTCTACGCTGCACCTACACTGGTATTGGATTGATAGAACAAGGCTCCGCAGACATGCGCAAAGCATTCTGCGGAGCTTTTCTCCATCTGCGATCAATTTAAAATCCCGCTGTTAAAATCCCACTGTATGAGGTCTCGTGGTCGTATCAATCTTTATAAATGGAAATGGCCCCGTCTGACGATTCATGCAGATAGACGGGAATACAGTCCACCGTTCCGTAATGCATTCCAAAAGCCCCTACTTCGGGTCTCCAAAGGTGATAAAGGGGGTAGGTGTCAAAATTTTGATACTTGTTATCAGTGATACTGATTTCCGTACTGGTAACCGAATCCGCATTCCACCCCTTTAAGACTTGCAGGGCCGTGATTTTCGCCCCTTCTGATCTGGAGAAACAATTTTCACCATCAAAGGGCTTCGACATGGCCATTGCGATGACGGCCTTGGCTGACGCGCCGCTGAAATCATTCACCACAGAAGGCTTCCTGACAACTTCCTGCCCGTCGAGATCAATGACCAGGTCCACTTGCTTTTCAGAAATACGCTCACTGTAGAACTTAAGATGGTGGGTTGACCCCTGCTCAAGGGCGATGTCCTGCCCCCAACTCCACTGACTTCCCTGGCGCAGGAATACTGTCCAGCGATTGTAACCAGGATGTGCCGGATCCTCTATGAACTGAAATCCGCCTTCCGCATTTCCCCCATCACCTTCCCAGTCAAATCCGAAATAGACATAAGGGCAGTCTCCTTTTTCTCCCAAGGTAACGACGGGTAAGGCAACATCCGCCTGAATGCCGGTAAATCCGTCGAATCCCAGCTGCTTTCTTGAAAAGATACCAGTAGTCCCGCCGTTGATATTCAGAGGGGTCAGGTTCTGATTCGCCTTAGAAGTCGCCGTAACCAGACGTGTTTTGCTGTTCCAGCCGACTTGATAGCCATAAGCTTCAAAGACTGCGCGAAGTGGCAGATAAACTCGATCAGCGCTTATTACCGCTGCAGAAGCCGCTTCAACTTTCTTTCCATTAATATAGATCTCGTTTTTTCCAACAGGAATCGTAACCTCAGTGTTTCCTTTCCGTGTGATTACAGTCTTTGTTTCATCGTCCCAGGCCACCTCACAGTCGATGGCGTCCAGGCAAGCACGAACAGGCAACATGGTGCTGCCAGAATCAGAGAGGTATGGAAATCCCGATGTCTCACTGAACACTACTGATCTTCCATCTATAACAAGTGCCAGAGTTGCTTCTCCTGCCCTAACAGAGTTATCCGCGACCCAGGTGCCCCCTGCCGTAATCCCCGGAGATTCAACTCCAGCCCAAACTTCCCCTCCAAGCGAGGCAAAAAAAAGAATGCCTGTTACAGCAATCAATAAAAGTCTTCTCATAATCATTCCCCCAAATCCCATTGTTATTACCTTGTTTGCCTGCGGAGTGTTTCCGAGGGCTTATCACGGTTATCATATCAATTCAAGGGTCATAGCTCAATAGGCCTACTGCTTTCGTAACGAAAATGTAAAGAAGCAGGAGCCGCTTCAAAATAAATAAATGAAAATTCATAGGAAAAGAAGTGAATCAAAACGAAAAAAGGGTGTATCAAGAAGGACTTTGGATTTTATTAGACGAAATCCATCTATCGTTTTGAGCTACACCCATTTTATAAATACGTCCATTTTTAATTCTATAAATTAATTCATTTTAAGCTGAAGTTTGATGTCCACCACTCCGATTTCTGAGTCCAGCTTTGTGGAGAATATGTAAGTTGTTTCATCGATTCCCGTTCCGCCACTGACTTCATTAATTCTCGGTGGAAGGATATCGCAGATTACATTATGTGTCGAGAGATCGGTCACCGCATTTCCGCTGATGATATTTGCGATTTCTCCCAGTGCAGAGGTTACAAATTCGTCGATTTCAGTAAATTCCATTCCGCTCATCAACTTTACAATTTCCAAGCTTGTCTCTGAGGGAAATCGATATTGTATTTCACCGCTGAGATCACCAGTAAGGCCTATGACAACCCCTACCTGGTCATGGTTGTCTGCTTCCGTGCTTTCGGTTTGATTCGCAGCCTCCAATGTGTCTATATCAAGCAGAAGTTTGAGCGTCTGACGTGCTGCATCTGCAAATGGTACAAGGTAGTCTTTACTCATTTTGCTCAGCCTCCTTTTTTCTTGCATAGTTGGCAATCTTCTGATCATCTGCAGCAACATGATTGATCAGCCAGGCAAGAAGCTTTCCCGCGAACTGTTGAATCAAAACTTCTTCATACCCAGTTTTCTCATATTGCTCGGAAACGGTTCCGACATATGCGACCATATCAGTATGTACCTTTTTATGTGCTGCTGCTTCAGGGTAACCAATTTTAGCCTGATACGCTTCTTCGTCCTGAAAATGGGTTACGACGTAGTCCTTCATAAAGGAAAGCGTCTCGTTAACCTGGCTAACCTTCCCACTCCACTCTTTATCTGAGCGAAGGGTTTCAACAAAGACAGTAACGCGAGCAAAAAGCTCTTCGTGCTGGGTGTCAATTTCCGGGACGCCCACATTGTACTTTTCTCTCCAAATCATTTTTCGGTCCCTTTCTGTGTAGCATATTTTGTTATCATCTTATCATATATACACAAAAATTGACATTTTAAAACAAGATTCTACAAAGAAAAAATCCGCCGAGCTTTGTCAATTCCCGGCGGACTGACTACATTACGTCCGGTGACATGGATGGTAGATTCCCAAGGTTATTGCCGTCGCTTTCATCCGGAAGAGATTTGAGATATTCACTTCCATTTCGCGAGGCGACGCCAACTCCTCTGATCCCATCCTGTTTCGCCAGAGCTACCGCCTCTTCCTTGCTAAGAATCTGCCCGTCTTCCAGCTCATATCCGGAAATCCTGCCCTGATCCTTGACCAGCGCCACTATTTTTTTTGCATTTTCATTGGGCGTAGGAATATATTCCATGGCCAGCATCGGCAGCCTTGACAAATCCGCATTTTTCTCCTGCATCGTAATTCCTCCTGCATCCTGATTAATTGAGATAGCTTATCAGGTTTAGTTTCTGCTGATTGGCAAAAGATATACGGGCGACCAAGAAATCAAATCTCATTCTGCCAGAAAATCAATCAGCTCCTTATTGAATCGCTCCATCTGGTCATAGAATAAAAAGTGTCCACAAGATTCAAAAGGCACAAGTTTGGAGTTTTTAATACCCATTTTCTGAGCTTCCGCAAGGGGGAAATGAACAACCTTGTCATCTAGTCCATTGAGGATCAGCGTCGGAACGCGAATCGTTTCGAGATCCTGAAATAATACCTCCTGAATCCAAGTATTAGCCACTGCCGCCGTTGCCCAGCCTGCTGCCTGTAAACCCAAGTCGAAAATCCACTCAGACAATTCCGGTGTCACAAAATTATGAAAGATCATATTACCAAAGTCAACAAGCATCTTAGGTCGGTTGGTGTATGTACCTTCAATAATATCCAATACCGCCTGTTCCGGCAGTCCATAAGGAAAATACGGCCGCTGAATCAGACTGGGAACCGCTGCGGCAAACAGGGCTAGCTTTGACACACAATGGCCTTGATGTCTTGCCATGTAGCGCACTGCAATCGCGCCTCCCGTAGAGTGTCCGCTCAAAGTAATATTGCGAAGTCCCAAGGCATCAATGACAGCCCGGATATCGTCTGCAAGCCTGTCATACCCGTACCCATGCCAGGGTCTGTCTGATTGCCCGAAGCCTCTGGTATCCACACCGATGCAGCGATATCCATGCTTTGGAAGCTGATTATACTGGTACTCGAAAAGATTGTGATTCCCAGGCCAGCCATGGATGAACAGAATGGTCTTTTTTCCCGTAGGATTGATGTCCTCCACAAAGACATTAACATCCGGTTCAACATTTACATAAAAGCCCATAAAAATACCCCCTAAGTTTCTATTTTTTTCAGAATACTCATTTAGGGGGAATAATGTGACTCTATATAATTTCAAAACCCTGCTGCATTCCATGCTTTACACGATCCGCCTCTTCTGCACGCTTGCCATTGTTCCAAGTATTCAGGTTGCCTGTAAGGTAACCTGTTATCCGACGGATTCGCTCGAATGGCTCCGGCTGAAACTGGTAGCTGAGATCCGCATATTCTCCGTCTAAGATAATTTCCAGACTCTCCAGCCTGCGATTGTACTTGCTCTCCAGATAGTCTACATAAGCCTGTCTTTCTTTTTCATTGATCTCTTGACCTTTTACGGTAATTTCCATGTTGTTCCCCCTATCAATTGTGTTGTGATACTATTTTATTCCCATATTTGGTAGGAGTCAAACGAAAATCATTTTTTTCTTACCAGCTATATCCAAAGAGTCAAAATAGATTCATATCTACTACTGGACTTTTTCTGATCTGCATGTAAGTTCTGGATGCAAAAAAAAGAAGGCCATACTTCTTCATGACCTTCCATCTTATTCGTGATATGAAACAAAAGATTTGTTTAGTTATAGTGCGCTTTTCTGGTAAATGCATTTACGATCAATAAAAGGACAATTGCGCCTACACAAGCGACTACTAAACTCCATAGATTAAACCCTGTCACTCCGATGCCTCCGGCAAGATTCATGATCAGTCCGCCGATCAATCCTCCGACGACACCTACGATGATATTTTTGCCAACACCCATTTCTTTATTGTTGCCGGTAATCATACTTGCGATCCAGCCAGCAGCGGCACCGATAATGATCCATCCTATAATACCCATAAATAAAAACCTCCTTTTGTATTAGTATTTACAAAAAGAGGATTTTCATTCAAAAAAGTAGGTAATTCATATCTCTTTGTCGGTTTCTGTTGCTGTAGGTTTATCATCATTGTGAATCTTAATCCATTTGAAAATAAAGGCAGCAATCACATAGCCCACAATGATGATACCATAATTATAACCGTTCTCAGTGTTCAACCATTGCGCCATTAATGGCAAAGAAAATCCGAAATATCCCGGAATAAGAAAATACAATGCCGGGAAGAAAGCAATGTATAGAAACGGAATTCCTATCAGAATCAATTCCATGATCACTGCTTTCTTGGAACCCCAGTATTTTTTTCCCGCGAAGACCAGAACGGCAATCAGGAGACCAAACAATATGGGAGTGACCGCATAGGACCACATTCTAACGGTGATATCCATTGTCTTTCGGACATAATTCAGAACCCATAATTCTTTGAGCGAATTGAAGTATAGGAGTAAGAACACCGATGCATCCCAGCCAATATAGAACGCTATTAATTTCTGCATCTCAAATCCCTCCTGCAACCATAGTAATCCATATTATTCCAGCATTCAATCATTATTTCCATACCCGAACAAAAACGCACCACGAAAAAGGTTTTATTTGTACGATCAATTACATATTTATTATAAGTCAATAATTGTTAAGAGAGTAATGCGAGGTGAATAGGATATGGCATGGTATCACAGAACGGTCGAATTGCCAGAAACTGCAAATGTTCCAATTTCTTTGTATAAATCAATGCAAGGAAAATATTTCGTAGGTTATGCTGACAATCTTGATTTCACAGGTCCAGGTGTTAATGCCTGGGCAAGCTTATATAATCCGCCAAATTCGGGAGTTAATCTGTATGTTAATGTCTGGACGGCGACCAGCCTTTATGGCATCTTTCGCGCTCAAATATGGTTTAATGCAAGAATGCCAGGTACACCCCGCATTTCAAGTCTGGTAACGGTAGCAAATACATCCATTGATCCGATTCCAACTCCAAAAGGATTGCTTCTGGAAGCAGCAAACACTACCGGGGAACCTTCAGGGGGTGTCAAAGCCTTTGTCAGAAGAGGAGGTCCTGAAAACACCCTTACTTCAGAAGTAGGCGGAAGATATATCTTCGGCCCAGGCGGCTCTTTTTCCATCCTGCTTTCTAATCCGGAAACACCGGAGGAACCAGCCTCAGGGAGGGTAGCCTTTGGATGGTGGGAAGAACCAATTTGCACGTTTTAGGGTTACAAAGAACCTGATCGTTCCTGCGCTTGGCTCCAGCTTTGTAGTTCAATAATGTTCCCTTCAGGATCTTGGGCATAAATAAAAACTGCCTTCCTGTTATTCGGGTATTCCACAGTAACCAAATCTCCGACCGTACTACCGCCTGCCTTAATAATTTCCGCCAGTGTCGTCTCAACATCATCTACTTCGAAGGCGATATGCGCAATGCCTGGACGATTAATTTCTGCTGGCACACTTTGTTTCATCTCATCGTAAGAGAAGATCTCAAGTGTGGGATGATCTTCTCCATAACCGGGCAGAAGTAGATGTTCCCCCTTGATACGAGCTCCATTCAAACTGGTGAGCCGATCCAGCCATTCTCCGCTCAGATCTCGGTTCTCGTTAATGCTCTTGCAGTGAAGTACCTTTTTATAAAAGTCTATCAACAACCTTGCATCTTTCGCAATAATGTTTGTATGGACATAACGAAACATTTTCAACAGCTCCTTCCCAATTCCTGCATGGCAGGGAACAACATTAATTTACTTGAATTTTATCACAATGTGTGGGGAAAAGTCTACATACCAAAGATATGTGCAGGCAACGCATGCTTTGCTTGCTCCTCCGCTCACTTTGTTCGCGACGCTGTCCCATTTTCCATTACAAATAAAGCTGTGGAAAATGGGCAATTTGACGCTCACCTCCGTCGGTTCGAGTCCAGTCAAAACCAATCGTGCAGGCAAGAGGACTTTGCATCTTTGCTTCGCAAATCTGCCGCTCGGCGCCGCCTCATCCAGACGGCTTGGGCCGCTCACTGAGAAACAGTCCGCCGGACTGTTTCTCTTCCGTTCGCGCCTTTGCAGGTTCGAGTCCTCTTACATACGTCAAAAACGGAAAAAGAGATAGGTTAAAACCTATCTCTTTTTCCGTTGGTGCAGGCAAGAGGACTCGAACCTCCACGAAAGTAATATTCACACGGACCTGAACCGTGCGCGTCTGCCAATTCCGCCATGCCTGCATGGCACTTAAATAACTTACTATAAAAACAAGCCTGTGTCAAGTGTTATGGGGAAATTATTTTAGGGAAAAATTTTTAGTATCGATCATCATTCGTATCAGATCTGAGTTTATCTTGTCGAAACCCACGAAAATAAACATCGCTGCATTTGCATTACTTTTATTGGTCAATCCATAAATGAAGAGCGGTACAATGGCACCGCCCTTCGTTATATCACCATAGTCTATCAATGGCCAATCAAGACCTCTGGTATTTCTTATTTTATTTATATTATTTCTTACCTGATATCACTATTTATATTTTTCAGCCAAATTTCTTGCCGCCAGGACACCGCTCGCAGAAGCCTGGGACAGGGAGTGGGTCACACCGGAGCCATCACCAAGCGCATAAAGTCCTTTGACATTGGTTTCAAGGTTGCTGTCAACGCTTACCTTTGAATTGTAGAACTTAACTTCTACACCATATAACAGCGTATCCTCGTTGGCAGTGCCGGGGGCAATCTTATCAAGCGCATAGATCATCTCGATGATATTATCAAGCTGTCTCTTGGGGATGACAAGGCTCAAATCCCCTGGTGTTGCCTGTAATGTAGGTCTTGTAAAGCACTTTTCCATCCGTCTTGCGCTGCTTCTTCTGCCTTTTACAAGGTCTCCAAACCGCTGGAGAAGCACACCGCCTCCCAGCATATTGCTGAGTCTTGCAATAGATTCACCGTACTCATTGCTGTCCTTGAACGGCTCGGTGAACTGGTTGGATACCAGAAGTGCAAAGTTGGTATTTTCAGTACGCAGGTCAGGGTCAGCATAGCTATGGCCATTTACGGTAACGATTCCGTTGGTGTTTTCCGCAACCACCTCGCCGTATGGGTTCATGCAGAAGGTCCTGACCATATCATTGTATTTGTCCGTCTTATAGACGATTTTACTCTCATAAACGTCGTCCGTGATGTGTTTGAAAATTTCTGCCGGCAATTCAACGCGCACGCCAATGTCCACTCTGTTTTTCTTCAGGTCGATTCCGAATTTATCGCAGACGCTGGAGATCCATTTTGATCCGGATCGTCCCGTTGCGAGAATGAGCTCACTGCATTCATACTCTTCCTGTTTATCCGTTACGATACGAAAGCCCTCTTCCAGCTTTTCAACATCAACAACCTGGGTGTAGAATTGGGTATCAATTCTTTCCTTTATATAGTCAAAAATTCTCTCCAGTATTTTAACGTTTCTGTCAGTTCCAAGGTGCCTAACCTTTGCATCCAGCAGATGCAGATTATTTCTCAATGCCAGCGTTTTCAGATCTGAATTCGCTGTGGAATAGAGTTTTGCATCTTCTCCTCCCATGCTGCAAAGAACCTGATCTACATATTCCATCAGATCCAATGCTGCCTCAGTGCCAACATAATTATGCAGGTCACCGCCAAACTGGGTCGTGATGTTATATTTTCCGTCAGACAGGGTTCCGGCACCGCCGTATCCGTTCATAATATGACAAGGTACGCAGCGGATACAGTTTTTAACCTTTCCCAGCTTAATGGGGCACACTCTTTTCTCAAGAGGCGCACCTTTATCAATCATAAGGACTTTGGCATTATTGGTAAGCTTGGTCAGCTCGTATGACATAAAAACTCCGCTTGCGCCGGCACCCACAATAATGATGTCGTATTTTTTCATCTTTATCTCCACTTTCTTTCTAATCTCAATGTTATATGGAATTTCACCAACAGAACTATTATATGTTCTTCGCTACATTCTAGCAATAGATAATTTTATGCAATAGAGCTTCTACAGGTGTTGCACAAACCCAATCTGCTGAAAAAAGAAACAATGAAACAAACGAACGAAACGAATCCGTTCAATCTATTTCATTGCCTGATATTTTATATTGTCGCTTATTGAAATTCGATGATCCCTAACCGGTTTTTAAGCGATCTGAGTCGCGATCATCCCCTCGATTTCTTTGGACAGACCCTGGATGGAATCTGCTGCACGGTTTCTCGTATCCAGCATTTCTGCTGCGTATTTATAGAAGACCTTACCGTAGTCGGTCAGGAACGCCTCTCTCCCCGTCCGGTCGATCAGTCTGACGCCCAGCTCTTTTTCCAGCGAAGAGATTCTCGCGCTGATGGTTGGCTGAGTCAAAAAGCAGACATCTGCAGCCTTTGAAAAGCTCTTGTGGTCAACCACCGATACAAATGCCTCAATTTGTTTAAAATCCATAATCCGTCTCCTTTCCTTTTCCCCTAAGCTGTTTCTTCGGATTCTTCAATGTATTTTCCGGCCTGCACTGCGGCAATTGCGCCGTCTGCTGCTGCAGTGACCACCTGCCTCAGGCTTTTTTCTCTGATATCGCCTGCTGCAAATACCCCGCCCATATTGGTTTTCATATCCTCATCCGTTATAATATAGCCTTTGTCATTTAGATTGAGCTTACCTTGGTATAGTTCCGTTGCCGGAGAATAGCCGATAAATACAAATATGCCAAAGGTACCGTCATTTGGGTCAGCCTTGATCTCTGTCACCGTGCCGTCCTTCACGTTTTCCAGCACCATGGATTCCAGAATCCCATCCCCCCTGACTTCCTTAATGACCGTATGATACATGAATTTCAGCTTATCTGTCTTAAACGCCTTATCCTGTATCGACTTCGCAGCTCGCAGAATCCTTCTGCGGTGAAGAACGGTTACCTGCTTCGCAAATTTCGTTAGATACATGGCTTCTTCCAGCGCAGCATCTCCGCCGCCCACCACATATACGTCGAGACCTCTGAAAAACGGTCCGTCACACGTACCGCAATGGGAAATTCCACGACCAATAAAGTCATCTTCTCCCTTGCATCCGATGGGCTTTGCGGTGGCGCCTCCTGCAATGATAACCGTTTTGGCCTGATAGCTGCCCCTGCTTCCCACGACAGTCTTAACCTTGCCATCCAATGAAACTTCGGTTACCGTATCATAAACTTGCTCGATTCCAAACTTTTTGACCTGTGCCGACATTCTGTCGATCAGTGTTGCTCCGCTTTCCTCCAGTTCAGAACCCGGATAATTTTCAATCTCTGCAGTCTGAAGAATTTGCCCCCCATCCTGGGCCTGCTCGATAAGCAATGTATCCAGCATGGCTCTTCCGGCATAAATCCCTGCCGAAAGTCCCGCAGGACCTCCGCCGATAATAATCAAATCATACGTTTTCAACTTGTCACCTCTAATCATATCACTTAACCCAAAAATAAAAACAGAGCAGAAGGAATAAACGCCTTCCGCTCTGTTATTAACCTGAGAGATTCCTCCGTAACGGAGTTGCCCCTTCGGTGCAACTGAAAAATCTGCTTTCCAGAGTTCTGTCCAGCTACGGTCCACTTTACCTGAGATCATCACGCAGATCATTGGCGCGATCAGCGTTTATTCCTTCGGTGTTGCCTGAGCAATCTCTCCCGCAGCTTTCATCCAGATTCCTATTCATTTTTTTAATAACGATCAATATTTTCTATAGTGATTTATATTATACCAACGAAACCATATTTTAAGCAACCATTTTTTCACAGAAACGCAGATCTGTTTTTCATCAAATTATGCATTTACCTGTACAGCTTCAGCTGCTTCAAGCGAAACAACTACTTTCGTATCTGCGGAATGGGTGATTCATCGATTTTTTCGATATTATTGTCTGTTAAATAATATTTTGTTTCCTTCGCAATAACTCCGCTGAGAAGCAAAATGCAGATCAGATTTGGAATCGCCATGAGCATATTCAGGGCATCTGCGATATTCCAAACTGTTCCCAAGCTCATTACTGCACCAACGAACGTGATGACAACATAAATGATCTTATAGGGAATGATTACTTTCTTGCCAAACAGATATTCCGCGCCTCTTTCGCCGTAATAGGACCAGCCAAGAATTGTAGAAAATGCGAATGTAATTAGTCCAAAGGTCAAGACAATTGGACCAATCACAGGAATTTGATTAAAAGCATGGCTTGTCAACGCAGCTCCGTCCAAAGCACTTCCTCCGGCCGCTGTTACATTCGGATTGGCGATGATCGTGCTTACTAATACCAGACCAGTCATCGCGCATACAACTACCGTATCCCAGAAAGTACCCGTGGCAGAAACCAGGGCTTGTCTCACCGGATTTCTTGTTTGTGCAGCAGCAGCTACGATAGGAGCCGAACCCATTCCGGATTCATTGGAAAAGAGCCCTCTGGCCACACCAAATCTCGCTGCCATCATGACACTTGCACCGATAAACCCTCCGCCGGCAGCGTGAGGTGTAAAGGCTGCTTTACAAATCAAAGCAACAGCATCTACTAGATACGCTCGATTCATTACAAGAATAATTGCACAGCCGATTACATAAAAGATAGCCATGAAAGGAACAAGGGTTTCACATGTTTTCGTAATGGATTTAACTCCACCCAGAATAACCACTGCAACTAAAACAGCCATGATTAAGCCTGATACCCAAAGGGGAATTTGAAAGTTCTGAAGAACAACTTTGGAAACAGCATTGGCTTGTACCGAAGCACCAATCCCGAATGCGGATAAGCCTGCAAATAAGGCAAACAAGATGCCGAGCCATTTCATTTTCAACCCACGCTCAAGCGCATACATCGCACCTCCCAGCATGGTACCGTCCGAAGTCTGAACTCTATATTTAACTGCAACAAGAGATTCTGCATACTTCGTCGCAATTCCGAAGACACCAGTAAGCCAGATCCAGAGTACCGCGCCCGGGCCTCCCAGCGCGATGGCTGTTCCCACGCCTACAATATTCCCGGTTCCGATGGTTGCGGCCAGCGCCGTCGTCAGTGCCCCAAACTGAGATACGTCACCGATTCCGTCCTTATCCTTCGTAACGGACAGTTTAATCGCAAGGCCAATCTTCCTTTGTATAAAGCCAGTCCTAATGGTCATAAAAAGATGAGTCCCAAATAATAAAATGAGCAGTGGCGGTCCCCAAAGGTAACCGTTTAGCCACGTAAAGAAGTTGTTTACAGCTTCCATAATAATAGATATCCTTCCTTTTATATTGTTTTAATTATTACCTTGACTATTATATAGATTTTTTTTATAGTTTGCTATTTTTTTTATTATAATTTAAATAATATTTTGTATGCAAATTTTTTATCACAACTACTTGCTGTTAATTTCTAATTTTCGGAATTGGCGTTTTATCGATTTTCTGTATATTATCACCACACAGATAATATTTTGTTTCTTTTGCAACGACCCCGTTCAGCAGCAGGATACAGATGAGATTCGGAATCGCCATCAGCATGTTCAACGCATCTGCGATGTTCCATACCGTACCAAGACTCATGATCGCTCCTGCAAATGTGGCCGCGACATAAATCATTTTGTAGGGCAGAATGCCTGCTTTCCCGAAAAGATATTCAGCTCCTCGCTCACCGTAATAGGACCAGCCGATCATGGTTGCAATGGCGAAAGTCACCAATCCAACGGTCAGGACAATGGTGCCTATGACGGGAATCTGGTTAAAAGCATGGCTGGTCAAAACAGCGCCATCGATGGCAGCCCCGCCGTCTGCTTTTACATTGGGATTTGACAGAATGGTACTGACAAGAACCAGTCCGGTAATAGCGCAGACAACGACCGTATCCCAGAAGGTTCCTGTAGAAGATACCAACGCCTGTCTGACAGGATTTCTGGTCTGGGCAGCTGCCGCTACGATCGGAGCAGAACCCATACCCGATTCATTGGAGAACAACCCTCTGGCCACCCCGTATCTGGCCGCCGTCATAACGCTAACTCCTATGAAACCTCCGCCTGCAGCTTGAGGGGTAAAAGCAGAAGTGATGATTAAAACCAGTGCTTGAGCAAGATAGGCTCTATTCATAATGAGAATGATAATGCAGCCCACCGCGTAAAAAGCAGCCATAAAGGGCACCAGTGCCT
>JAQSXD010000040.1 GCA_029266295.1 Bacillota bacterium
TCATTGGCTTTCTTTCCTGCCAGAAACATCGATGGAATTGTGTTCTTGTTCAGTGTTCCGATATTGATATTCAGACCGCCGCAGATGGAGGTAATCTCTTCTACCTCCTCCGTATCATCGGACATGATCGGACTCCCTCCGCATGCCAGCAGCACATTTGCAACATCGTTCACCGTTACATAGTTCGTAATGTTATGTACAAGCGGAGAATTCATACGAACATTTATCAAATAATCTCTTAACATAATCTGCTCCTTTCACTAAAACCGTTAAATACATACTGATCCGAATGGATATTTCCTGCCGGATAAAAAAAGCTGTGCATACACCTAGGGCGCATATACACAGCTTAATCACTTTATATATCCCTACGTTGGCATTATCCAAATCAGGTTACGGGTTAAAGCACACAGCTTACTCTCAGCCCACTTATTGTGAGCACCCCTTGTATTTACGACAATCAGATTTGTCATTTATGTTGTATCTTTGATTATACTCGAAAGAGAGAAAAAAGCAACCGTAATATTTAATAAGTTGTGTTTTATCAGTGCAAGCTTGGGGCAAAGAGGCAGGCTTGGATCGTCTCATTGCACAAGACATCACCGGTGCCTTGTGCGGACATTCGACGCCCTTTCGGCTCCCCAAAGCAAGACAAAAAAGATTAAAATCCGTTGAAATATCAACGGATTTTAATCTTTTGGTGCGGTCGAAGGGACTTGAACCCATACTCTTTCGAACACGGCCCTCAACCGTGCGCGTCTGCCTATTCCGCCACGACCGCATATTTGGTTTTTCAGTCTTTAGAGGCTTGTTTTGTAAGACTGACCAAGAATAATTCTACTATGTTTTGGTATTCTTGTCAAACCTTTTTTTATCCAATTCATGATTTATTTTCTATCATAAATTCTTGAGGTTGACGGCCTACCTTTTTCTTGAATCCCCTTTTAGGGACAAGTGTTATTATACCACACCCCTTCTATGAATGCACCCATAAAATACAAATTTTCCGAATTAAATTTTACTCAGTTAATTGTCAAAGTAAGAACCACAATGGATGCTCACATTTCGGATCAATCGAGAAAGTGAGCGCGCACAAGCGCTCTCACTTTATTGTTCTTCAAGGATACTCAGCGCTGTTTCCGAGTTATCCTCCTCCGGCGCTTCCGGCACTTCAAAGAGTGAATACCACTCCCCGCAACCGCGGTACAAATCAAAGAACAGTGGTTTGATATCCCCCTTCAGCGCAGGCGAGGTAATCATGCCGTACGTTTTGTAGAGCAGGCAGAAATACGGGAGATCATTGACCATAATGTCATTGATCTGGGTATAGGTCGCAAGTCTGTCTTTCTGGGAGATGCCCGACTCCATACGGTCAAGAAGCGTGTCTAACGCGAGATTGGAATATCCAATAGGGTTTCCATAATTCGTATGAAGCAAGAAGCGCAGATCATAATTATCTCTGATCTGATAACCTCCTACGTAGAGATCATAGTTTCCGCTGGCCAGATCAGCTGCGTATGCATCCCATTCCTTGCTAACCAAATTGACTCGAATCGGCAGCTGCGCCAGATTGTCACGAATCATCTGAGCGGCTGCAGAACGAGACTGATCTTCTGAATTCACCAAGATATTGATCGTGATGGACTCGTTATCAGGCCCTTCCACCAATCCGTCGGCATTCCGATCGACAAAGCCTGCTTCCGTCAGAAGCTTTTTGGCCTGAATGATATCGTAGAGATTACTCGTTCTTTCGCTGGAGACACCTAGATAGTTGGGATAATAAATGGTGTTATTCTCAATTCCGTTTTTGTAATACGCGCCTTCGATGATTTCCTTCGTATTGATGGCACTGGCGATTGCCTTGCGCAGCTTGGCATTCTTCATGATCGGATGCCTGAAATTAAAGCCGACGAGCTCTACCTCATTGGAAGGAAAATTGATCACGTTCACATTCTTATTTGTATAAACTGTATCCCTGTCAAGACCCTTGGAAAACGTCAGCGATACATTATTAACGTCCATCAGGTTGATGACATCCCGTTTGTCCGGTATGATCTGTAAATTCAGCGTATTGGAAGGAACAGCTCCCCCCTGATAGCCCTCATACCCTTCAAGGATGATATGGGATAGTTCGTTGTACTCTGTTACCCGATATGGGCCGGTTCCCACAGGAATAAAGTTTGAAGTTAGCTTTTTGGCCTCTTCTATGCTCTTAAACTGGTGTTTGGGAACGATGGGGAATGTAAAATTGTTTATAGAAACATTTGTTGTATTGTTAAAATAGATCGTAATGCTGTAGGGATCTTTCCCGTCCAGCTTTGTGGATTTGATGTTGTTCACACTGGAAGCATAAAGCGTGCTGCCCGAATAGGATGCACTGAGCAGTGCATCAATGGTGAATTTCACATCGTCTGCATTCAATTCCTGACCATCCTGCCAGGAGATCCCCTTTTTCACTTGAATGGTAACGGAGTTTTCGCCTGCTGAATAGGAATAACTATCTGCGAGCAAGGTTTTCAGCGTCAGATTTTCATCGTAAGCAAACAGACCTTCATAGATCAGTTTGTTTACGTAATAGGCATCCTCATCCTTGGAAATAATGGGGTTTAACGTCCTTACCTTTTCTATGGGAATGAAGACCTCGTTGGATTTGATCATTTGCTTTTCTTCATTGGAAGTCCCGCCAAGAAAGTTCGGCGTCTCACCACAGCCAGCAAGGCTTAAAAGCAATATGGATACAATTGCAGTCAGTGCAATTAATTTTCTTGTCATCTCAATTCTCCGACAATTTACAAATTTTGAAGCAGCAGATCCAGCTGACTGTAGAGGGCTTCTTTTTCACCCGAGTTATTCAGCAGCACATCCGCTCTGCGATTTTTTTCATCTCGGTCCATCTGAAAGCTCATGATTCGAATAATTTCGCTTCGCTCCAGAGCATCCCGCTCCATGACTCGCCGTATTCTAATCTCATCCTCCGCGTCGATGACCCAGATTTCCTCCACGCTTTTCTCAAGTCCCGTTTCGAACAGAAGCGGTGCATCAATGAAGATGACCTTGTTTGTGGCGGCAAGCTTGGGATTAATGACAGCCTCTGCATTGTGAAGGCTTTCTTCCCGGATCTGAAAGATCCGTTCATGGATGATTTCGAGAATCTTTGTGTGCAATAGCAGGTCCAGCTGCTTTTTCTTATCCTGATCGGAGAAGACGATGCTGCCGAGCTTTTTTCTATTCAGTCCGCCATCTTCCTGAAGAATGTCCTCTCCAAAGAGCTCCGCAAGCTGAATCAGCATATCTGATCCAGGGAGAACAATTTCCCTGGAAATCTTATCAGCGTCCAGTACATGAAACCCTCTGGCAATCAGATAATCGGTCACCGTTGATTTTCCGGCTCCGATCCCACCGGTCAGTCCTATAATTCTCATGCTTATATTCCTCCCACGCAAACAAGAAGCATTTTAAACAATGTAAACAGCATTCGTTAAAAGTGCTATTTGAGATCGTACCAGTTCTTGCCCGTTGAAACCTCTGAAGACAGCGTTACACTTAATGTTACTGCATGCTCCATATTTTCTTCCAGAAGCATTTTGATCTTCTCCAGCTCAGATTTATGAGTCTGAATAATCAATTCATCGTGTACCTGAAGAATCAGCTTTGACTTCGTCTTTTCCTTTGCAAGTTCCTGATAGACCTTGATCATTGCCAGCTTGATGATATCTGCGGCACTTCCCTGAATCGGGCTGTTCATCGCAAGCCGTTCTCCTGCCTGACGCACCATAAAATTACTTGCATTGATTTCATGAACCATTCTTTTTCGTTTCATAATGGTCGTAACATAGCCATTCTTTTTACAGCTTTCGATCAGACCATCCATGAACTCTTTGACCTTGGTATATTTCTTGAAATATTCTCCGATGTAACGTTCTGCTTCTTTTCGAGTTATGTTCAATTCTGTTGAGAGTCCAAAGCCGCTCATGCCGTAGATAACACCAAAATTGACTGCTTTGGCATTGCTTCGCTGCAGCGACGTAACCTCATCTTCGGGTACATTAAATACCTTGGATGCAGTGATTTTATGGATATCATCTCCGTGATTAAATGCATCAATCAGTTCAGGGTCCTGAGAGAGATGAGCTAGTATCCGCAGCTCGATTTGGGAATAATCTGCACCAACAAGCACGAAATCATCATTTTCCGGTACAAACGCCTTTCTCAGCTTTCTGCCCAGCTCATGACGTATGGGAATGTTCTGCAAATTTGGCTCCGTACAGCTGATTCGTCCCGTTGCGGCAACGGTCTGCTGAAAGTGAGCATGGATTTTATGATCGTGATGGATCAGAGGAAGCAGCCCTTCAATATACGTACTCTTTAATTTGCTGTGCATCCGGTATTCCAGGATCAAAGCAACAATTTCATAATCGTCCTTCAGTTTCTCCAGAATTTCGATACCGGTAGCATAGCCCCGCTTCGTCTTCTTTCCAAAAGGCAGATTCAGTTTTTCAAATAAAATCACACCAAGCTGCATAGGAGAATTAATGTTGAATTCCTCCCCTGCAAGCTCATAAATTCTGCCCGTTAGCTCATTGATTTTTTCTCCTAGCACGACCCCGGTGTTGATCAGTTCCTGCGCATCCACCGCAAAGCCGCAGTTTTCCATGGATGCCAGAACCTCTATCAATGGGAGTTCCACCTCACAGAAAACATGATCTAACTCTTCTTGTATTAATTTATTTCTTAACACAGAGGTTAATTCATCAATTGCTTGACACCATTTTTGTCCAAACTCCATGTATTTCTCTTCTGATTGTCCAAGAAAACCAATCTGCCCATACTCTTTGAAAAACGCTGCTTCATCTTCCAGCTCTTCATGAAAAAACTCGAGCATCAAGGATTTGAGCCCGTAGTCACTTCTGGCTGGGTCCAGAAGATATTGCGCTATCATTGTATCAAACTCCGTTTGGAAGAGCTGTCCCGATTCGCTGTAAACATCTACTGGAAACAGTTCGTTGGCCAGCAAGGCGTAATAGTCCTCTTTTAAATTGTGTCCTGTTAGCCTGACATTGTTTTTGATGAGCATCGCTGCTGCTTCTTTCAGCAATTCTTTTTGATCGCCGGAAATGAAGTAATGCCGATTAGTTGACAGAATACACATTCCGTAAACCTGCGGAATTGCCTTGTGATTTCGATCATTGAACACCTTAATCACCGCAGCTGGATTTTCCAAAAGCTCGCTGCGCAGCAAATCAAGGCCGCTGCTATCTGTCAAAAGGCAGGCTTCCATGTGGCTTTTGTCTCTGGTTGTGTAATGCTTTGTCAAAGGGCTCATCTCGCCGGACACGATAGAAAAATCTCTCAATTGAGGCGTGGTCGCAGTTTCCCTATCGGCCGGGTCAGCAACTTTTGCAGCGGCCATATTCGCTGCATCATTCGCCATACCTTCTGCTGCATTCGCTGAATCGACTGCAGTAGAAGCATCGGCTCCACCACTTGAGGAAACCAGCTTTGCACTGCTTCCGCGCGGTGGCATTTTCTTTAAAAAGCTGTTAAACTCCAGCTTGATATACAAATCAATGAGGGTGTCATAATCCGGCTCCTCCAGCCTAAATTCTTCAAACTCAATCTCAATGGGAACTTCCGTGTTGATGGTCGCAAGTCTTCTGCTCATAATAGCAAGCTGCGCATGCTCCTGAATCTTTTCCTTCAGTGACTTGCTGGTGATCTGATCAACATTTTTGATAATGTTTGCAATGCTGCCGTATTCCTGTATCAGCTTCATGGCGGTTTTTTCTCCTACCCCTGGAATACCTGGGATATTGTCGGACTGGTCCCCCATGAGTCCTTTGTAGTCAATGAACTGCTCCGGTGTAAAGCCGTATTTCTCGATCATAGCAGCTTCATCATAAAGATCAAATTCAGAAATACCTTTTCTTGTAATGATTACCTTGGTTTTTTCTGTGGCAAGCTGCAGCTCGTCTTTATCTCCGGTAATGATCAGCGGGTCAAGACCCGCAGCCTCAGCTTTCTTTACGACGGTTCCAATGATATCATCCGCTTCAAATCCATCGATTTCAAGCATCTTAACTTTCATGGCATCCAGAACTTCCTTTAGAAGCGGCATCTGCATCGCCAGCTCAGGAGGCATCTTTTTTCTGCCTGCCTTGTACTCTGTGTATTCCAGATGCCGGAAGGTCGGCGCTTTTCTGTCAAACGCCACCGCAATATAGTCAGGACAATAGTCCACTTTAATTTTATTCAGCATATTAAGAAAACCGTACACTCCATGAGTGTACAGTCCGCTCTTTGTGATCATAGGTCTTTGCAGGGCATAATAAGCCCTGTTGATCAAACTGTTTCCGTCAATAATTATTAATTTCATTTTTACAACTCCGTAATTTCATTGGAACAGATTATCTTGATTTTTCCATCCTTTCCTATGACTCGTATTTCTTCGTTATAAGTATTGCCGTCTTTTCCCCGGAATATAAATATCTTGAAATTCCACTCACCTGTCGGGGCGTAACCGGACTCCAATACCTGATAATCAAATCCTTCTAGCCGCTCTTCAATCAAGCCCATATAAAAATGTACCGCTGCGGTATTTCTTTCCACTCCAGAAGAGGTCAGAGACCTACTGCAGGAATTTCCGGACTGATCCGCTTTGCTCTTGGCACGTACTTCATCCTGCGCAAGAGAACCAAAGGATAGCTCTTTTTCTTTTATATTTTCTAGCCCAGCCGTATCAGAGCCTCCAGCAGGAGCCGAACCGGCTGCCCCATTGGAATCGCTGTTTTCGGTGGTGGAAGAGGGAGCTCCGTCAGCTGCAGCTCCGTTATCAGAAGCGACTTCAGGCGCGGTGAGACCAGCGGCTTCTTTTTTCAATGGAGCATTCTTCTGTCCCGAGGAAGCTGCTCCATCGGAATCTATCTGTGCTTGATACAGTTTCATTTCCTGTACTTCAGAATTTTTGTTCCTCTGTGCCTGGTCTTGCACTGGTTGATCTTCTAGCTGATTGGGCTGGTTGTTCATGCTGTCGTCGGAACCGGCTTCGTCATTGGAAATACCGTAAAGATCTGCTTCTGCGTCTCTAGGTGCCGCATGTTCAATACCATCCCGGTCAATAAAGCCTAATTTATCTGCAAAATCACCAAGAACATCCTGATATACACCAAGCGTCAGTACGCCCACCGCAAATACAGCAGCCGCTGATGCCAGCATACGATACCGCTTGCTCCCAAACAAGGATTTGATCGGTCCGCCATAGCCGCTTGTGCGCTTTTTCTCTTCTTGGAGCGCCTGCTTTAATCTGAGTTCAAAGGCTTCAGGAACAGGAACCGGATCCATTCCACTGAGAAGGAGATGGATTTCATTCAGATCTTGATATTCTTGATTGCATGCTTCGCAGGCAGAAAGATGTTTCTCAATCTCTTTCTGCTCGTGATCATCAAGCATCTGATCGATATAAAGTGAGAGCAACTCTCTTATTTCATTACATTCCATTACGCTCTCCCTCCTGACACGCTAAGCAAAAAATACTTTTATTTCGCCGCGTCGTAAATTTCCGGTTTTTTCTATAAAATAGTGATTCTCGTGACCTGTGATTCATACGTTCTATTCATTAGACGCAATTTTATAGATTTTGTTCCATCAGAATTTCCCGTAATTTGAGCCGTGACCGGTTGATTCTGGATTTGACTGTTCCAACGGAGCATTTCAGAATTTCACTGATCTCATCATAAGAGAAACCTTGGATATCTCGAAGGATTATAATTTCCCGCTGATCCTGACTCAGCTTGTCCATGCAGGACATAATATGCTCTGATTTTTCCTTTTTATCGTAAACCTCTTCGGGAGCACCGGAAGAATCGGGAATTTCCAGCACCGTTTCCTTGTCATCTTCTGTTCGGAAAATGCTGTCAGTGGTTTTTCTGCTGCTATTTTTTCTTAGAATATCGTTGCAGGTATTCACGACGATACGATAAACCCAGGTATCAAATCTGCTGTCTTCTTTAAAGGAATTCAAATGCCGAAAGATTTTGATAAAGCTTTCCTGCAGGGCATCCATAGCGTCCTCTTCGTTCTTAAGGTAACGGATCGCCAAATTGTAAGCTTTTGATTGACAACCTAAAATAAGAGATTCGAAACTCTTCTCATCTCCCATTTTTGCCTTTTGTATCAATTGCTTCTCATTTAGATCAGATGACATCCCCATACCCTTTTCAAAAGACAATTATTTTGATATAATGACTGGATGAAATGATTATACCACAGGGAGTGCTCCGCAGGCCACTTTTTTCTGCTTCGAGCTTCCTTTTTTCACCATGACGTAACAGAATTTGACAAGGAGAAAAACTTAAAAAATGTACGATTATCACATCCATACTTCTTTTTCCGACGACAGCAGCACACCGATGAAAGATATGATTGCTGCTGCTTGCAGCGCAGGTTTGAAAGAGATTGCCATCACAGACCATTTTGATCCGGATTATCCGGACCCCGCCTACCCTTTTGAGCTGGATTTTGAGAATTACCACAAGACTTTATTGGAAGCGCAGGAAACAAACAAGGACAAAATCGTAATCAGAAAAGGAGTAGAAATCGGAATACAGCACGGAGAAACCATGAAGCGCTGTATAACATGCGCCAATTCCTTTGCGTATGATTTTATTATCGGTTCCTTTCACTGTGCAGAAGGATACGAATTATACGGAGACAGTTATTTCAGCGGTCGTTCTCCAGAGGAGTCCTACGTTGCGTATTATACCTATGTATATGAAAATCTGAAAGAGTATAAAGACTATAACGTGCTTGGCCATCTGAACATTATCGACCGATATACAGATAAAATCGCAGATCCGGCCTCTTATATGGACATTGTGGCAGAGATCCTTAAACAGATCATCTCTGACGGCAAGGGACTTGAAATCAATACTTCCAGCTTCCGCTACGGTTTAGGCGACCGCACGACGCCTGCCTTGGAAATGCTGCAGCTGTACAAGGATTTGGGCGGTGAGATTATGACCATCGGATCAGATGCCCATAGACCGAAAGATGTGGCCTTCAAGATTGATTATGCTCAGGAGCTGCTGCGAACCTTGGGTTTTCGATACCTAACCACTTTCGAGCAGCGAAAGCCGATCTTCATAAAGCTTTAACAATCATTTGATATTTTGTAATACCAGCCGTTGTTGAACTTCCATCGGGGGATTATCTCTATAATCTCCTGATTGGCTTCATGGGCAGACCATACCGGTAACGTTCTAATTCCGCCTCGTCTTCTTTTTCCAAATCTCTCTCGCCCGCCAGATCCTCCAGGTGATGAGTAAATTCGTGCCGCAATACCTCTCGCAGCTTTATTTTCAAATTCTCTGAAGACAGGTTTCCGTAAAGTGCTTCAAAGGAGCCGTAATAGATGACGATATATCTGCCCATACTGGGACTGCAACGATATTGCCCCATGGTATAAAGATCATTTTTCTTAGCTTCAGGACTGATTTTCTTTTCCGGCAGCAGCAGAATTCCGCCGTTCAGTTCTTTATAAAATTCCTCAGGCAGCTCTCCGGCCAATTCCTCCAGGATCTGCTCCATTTCTTCTATGGTAATCATGCTCTCCCCCCATCCTTCATTGATTTCCGCTTCTAACAGCAGCCATTGAGCGATCTTGATCAGATTCCGAGTGATCTCCATCAGATGCCGATCTTTTTTGATCAGAAGCTGACCCCTCTTCGTTGAATATTACCGGCAGCCGATTGAGAAGCCCGATGCAAAACTGCTTATATTCCTGAAATTCTCTATTTTGCGGATCGATCTGCAGTACAAATACGATTCGACCGAGCAGGCGCTGTAATTCCTTTACCATTTTCGCCCTTTCACCCAGCAGACCTTTTCTTTTCAAATGCTCTTCCAGGCCGAACTTTCCAATATAATAGACATTCTGCCTGATTTCTCTTCGGTAACTCCGATCCGCTTGAGGACGCTGGTTTACCACAACGCCTGTCACCAGCTTCTTGCTTCCCCTGCCTGCTGCAACGACCTTTTTCTCGTTCAGAGTATACCCGTTTTTCATCAGTAACTTTCTGATAAATGGTATGATTTCTGACGCCCTAAAGTCCCCTGAAAAAAACAGATCATCAGAGTACCTTGTATAACGGATTCCACGCGGGATACAGTAGCTGCTGATGATTTGATCCAATGGAAGAAATACCATATTGGAAAGAATCGGGCTAGTTGGGGCACCCTGGGGCAGAACTCCTTCCAGTGTGCAGGCCTTTGCAATGAACCAGCCGATCTCACTGCTTTGTTCCGCTCCCGCCAGCGGCGATCGTTTCAACGCTTCCTTCACCGCAAACAAAACTTTTGAGAAAGTAATGCTGCCAAAAAAATCTTCGAGATCAAGCTTTAAAAGCATATTGCGATCGGCGTGATAATGGGCATGGAAAGAGAGTCCTCTCCCTTTGACATAAGCTGCGGCACAAGGTGAAATTTCCGCATGCTGAAGATACGTTAAAAGTTGCCGCTGCAGCCGTTTCAGCTTTTCATCAGGCACTTGCAAAACCCTTAACCCGCCGTTTTTCTTTTTCAGAATCACTGGATGATAGCAGCGTTTTAATTTATACGCTTCATCCGTATAGCGAAACAAAAGATAGGTATGTTTCGGTTTGATTGATCCAAGAAATTCTCTTAGTGTGTTGTTCATCGCTCTTCTCATTTACTGTAGAATAAAACGAAAGCGATACAAAAACTCTCGTAAAATTCACCCACAGCCGTGCAGACCTACATGAAATGTAGCAGAGCACGGTGAGGACAGAATTTTTATCGCTGCCGCAGGCTGCGATTTCCGGATTTCGGGAAACGGGCGTCGACTCAACGTCCGCTCACAGAGAGTACCCCTGTAAGATTCGCTATCGCTTTCGTTATTTTCTATCATATCATATTATAAGCCCCCTGTGTGCCTTATTTCGTTCCCGAAATTGATTGACGGATTAGGAATTAAGGCTTACAATAATATTGAATGAATCGTTCAATCAAAAGAAGGAGCTCACCACAAATGGAAAACAGAATGAAATTGATCTACGATACCGCCAGCAATTTGTTTATCAATAAAGGTTACGCAAGAACACAAATGAAGGATATTGCAAAGGAAATCGGCTTATCTACGGGTATGCTCTACGTTTACTTTACAGGAAAACGAGATATTCTGAATTTTATTCTAAAAGGTACCATTGATCAGACATTTATTACGCAGGAATTCGAATTGCCGGTTCGTTCCCATCAATTTGATTCTTTGGATCATGAGATTATGCGTGCTTTCGAAGAAAACACCAAAGCATTTTCCGCTCACATTGAAAATATTGAACAATATCCCTTAGAGCAAATGCTGATTGATGCCTTTGACGTGATTTCAAAATATGGGATCGGTTGCTTATTGATCGAAAAGAATCCTGATGATTTAGCCAACCTGACAGCTTTTTATAAGCAATATCGAAACAATTTTAAAGATCATGTTTTATCCTATATCACGAACTACATGCAAAACGGAACCTTTCGTCAGGTAGACCACCCTCAGTACACTACACAATTGATCATTGAGACCCTATCATGGTGGGGCATGCACATTCGGAATGACGCTTATGAAATTCATAAAGATATTCCAATTGAAACGGCTAGAGCTGTCTGTATGGATAATTTACTCCACGCATACCAACGATAAGATTTTACGGGGCTGATTGCTCCGTAAAAAAACGTCTATTTATTGAATGAACGGTTCAATTAGTTCAATTATTGAAGGGAGATTTATTTTTATGAAACGAACATTACTCTCATTTGCCTGTGCAGGCATTTTGCTTACTGGGATTTTTACAGGATGCGGAAGCCAAAAACAGATGACCCTTGTTAACACGCTTAACTTTGGTGTTGAAGATTTTCAAAGCCTTCGACTTGATTATGATGCCGATGATATTTATGTTTTGGAGAGTGATCATGACAAAGTTACATTGAAGGAGTATATGAATGAGGATAAAAAGAGTTACTATGCCAGAACAAGTACTAGAAACGGTGAATTGCGCATAACAGAAGGAAAAAGACCAAAACGTTCCAGTTTTGAATCCTATATTGAAATTTATATCCCACAGGAATATAACGGCAGCCTGTTCCTGCACGCAACAAGCGGAACGATAAAATCGGAAGTTGCTTTGAACTTGCCTGGAGATTTCAGCGTCGATACCACAAGCGGCGTGATTCATGTATCGAATACAAAAGCATCCAATCTCATGATTACCAGCACGAACGGCGAACTGAACTTTGAGAATATTGATGCAGACGGGTTGAGCATAAAGACAACCAACGCCACAACTTCAATGAATCAGATCAACGGAACGATCAATTATCAATCAAAAGGCGGCAAGCTGGCCGCTTCTGAGCTCAGCGGTTCTGGCTCCTTTCATGCTTCAGGAGACGGTTCCATCGATATTTCTTTTGCTGATGTGACAAGTGATCTTTCCGTCTACTCCAAGAACGGACGCCTAACGTTAAAACTTCCAAGCCAGCTTGCATTCAAATTTTCTGCCAAAACAAAAGAAGGTTCCATTGATACCTCTTTTGCAGACCAGCTTGATATTACTAAAAATACCGCCGCCGGAGCTGTCGGCCCTTCCCCTGAAATATTAGTAGATCTGGAGACTCGAAATGGGGACATTGATGTTTCAATGTAACTTCATAAAATGAATATAAACTTTTATTCAATATCCCCGAATCTTTATTCAATGTATCAGATATTTTATTCAATGTCTAAGAAACTTTATTCAAAATCCCTTGCCGCTTTCAGCCCATAAGCAGGCGCAGCCATCCTTGCGGCTCTGTTGATGGCTCTGGCCATCACATCTGTAGCAAGTGCTCCCACTGCATCGGGCATCACTTCCACTTCACCTGTCGCCATCACAAAGATCGTGTCTCCGTCCGCCATAGTATGCACCGGCCTGATCGCACGAGCAAAACCATTATGGGCAATGGACGCAAGCTTGTTGGCCTGAGTCTTTGACAGCTTGGCATTGGTGACGATACAACCTATGGTGGTATTGCCGCTGAAGACATTCTTGTCCTCGGCATATTGGGCATACATCGTTTCTTCCGTATTGGAAAGCGCCGTCAGGTCCTCATTCAAAAGCCCCGCAATCCTTTTCCCGCTATCCACATCCACAACATCACCCAGTGCATTGACTGCTACGATTGCCCCGACCTTTAGCGAGCCGATCTGAACGGCGTAGGTTCCGAGGCCGGATTTCATCATATTCGCGATGCCCTGGAACTTTCCGACTGAGGCTCCTGTTCCGGCGCCTACATTTCCTTCCTTAACGGGTCCGGTTCCAGCGTTTTGGCAGGCTTCATATCCCATGGCTTTATCTGGTCTGGATTTCGAATCACCCACCACCAAATCAAACAAGGATGCACCGCAAACGATGGGAACGACTCCAACACCTACGTCAAAACCCACATGGTTTTCTTCCAGATAAGCCATAGCTCCGGAACCTGCATCCAAGCCGTAGGCACTGCCTCCGCTGAGCATGACCGCATGAATTTGCTCTACCATGTTGACTGGTTTCAGAAGTTCTGTCTCTCTGGATGCCGGGCCTCCGCCTCTGACATCTACGCCGGCCCAGGCACCTTTTTCACAGAGAATGACGGTGCAGCCGGTAGCCCCTTTCAAGTCCTGAGCATGGCCCACCTTGATCC
>JAQSXD010000451.1 GCA_029266295.1 Bacillota bacterium
GTCTTCTCTCTTTTCAACAATACGCAGGAACAGGTCGGGATCAGCCTGCTGGCTTGGAGCCAGTCCTCTGTCACCTTTGGGGTCTGTCATTGCGCCGTCAACCGTCAGGTCATTTTCCTGTACGTATTCAACATATTTTTTGAATCTTTCGTGGTACTCTGTACCATACTTTTTATCAATTTCGAAGGTAGTGGAATAAACGGCATTGAAAGCATCCATTCCAACGCATCTTTGGAAACAAGAAGCAGTTTTCTGTCCCAGCAGTCTCTGCATCTTAACCTTCTTCACAAGGTCGCCTGTGCTCTGGTGCAGATGGGCAAAACGGTTAACGGTCTTTCCGGTAAGATTTGATGTTGCTGTCATCAGATCTGAATACTGGGGGTCATGAGCAAGCTCATAGGTCATTGCCAGACATTCGATGGAAGGTCTGATCATTGGATGATCTACCCAATCTTTCACTTCTTCTCCGAACAGGTACACCTTTGTGTTCAATTTCCGTAAGCTCTCAATATACTGAGCTCCATTCATTAATGCCATAATACAACCACTCCTTACATGTGAAATATTGTTCAGACGGTGCGGTAAAGAATGCCCGATTGCACCTCTTTACCGTATCGTCAATTGAAACCGCTTATAATTTAAGCAAATACTATGCCAACAACTACACATTTTGCTTCCTTTTCAAAAAGATGCTGCGTTCAATCCTTTTTCAGCAACTTTTTTGCCATATCCAGTAAATCCTGACTGACGGAGGTGTCAAGTACAACATCCGTTACCTCAGGAATCTCATCCAAAACAATCCCTTTTACAACATCTTCTATGGTGTATTGAGCCGAAGGACAAGTACTGCATGATCCTGTTAGTCTCACATAGGCGATACCCCCTTCAAATGCTGTCAATATCACACCGCCAAAATGGTTGGCCAGCAGGGGATCCACTTTCTCTTTTAAGACTTCTTTGATTCTATCTTCCATAATGCATCCTTCCATGAATCAGCCCCGGCAAGGCGAAGAGTTCAACCCCTCAAAACGGGGCGCCGCCTGCCTCTACGAACAGAGGAAACCTTTTTATTATCTCACTTTCAGTATACTCATTGACATCTCGATTGACAAGTGCAAAATAACCCCAGAACAATACACGGAATTTTTAGAATTTTAGGGTATTTAATGTTTTTTCACAATCTTTTTATCTAATTTTTCAGTTAATATTCTATTTTCCTATCAGAATGTGTTATAATCATCAATAAAATTTTGAAACGTTGCAAACTTGCAACGTTTCAAATTCCTGCAATGAGAAATATTAGCCAGCATCTCCAATTTATCAACAAAAATGAAAAAAATATATTAAGGAGGGCATAGCCATGACATGCTATCGCTTCAACACAAATTGCGTTCAGGGAACCTACGACCCAAAATCCGGAGAACCCAGAGTTCTTCCCATTGTTCAAAGCACAACATTTGCCTATGATGATTCCGATTATGTGGCCGATCTATTCGATCTGAAAGCTGCAGGCTCGTTTTATACAAGGCTTGGAAATCCTACAACCGATGGGTTTGAAGGAAAAATCAATCTACTGGAAGGCGGCGTCGGCGCCCTCGCCCTTTCCTCAGGACAAAGTGCCAGCATGTTTGCGATTCTCAACATCTGTAAGGCCGGAGATCATGTGATTTCTTCTTCCAGCATCTACGGAGGTACCTATAATTTATTTGACGTTTCCCTGCGTAAACTGGGAATTGATTTTACCTTTGTGGATCCAGATGAAAGTGCGGAGATACTCCTATCCTGTGCGAAACCGAACACAAAGGCAATTTTCGGCGAAACAATTGCCAACCCGGGAATGAATGTTCTCAACTTTGAGAAATTTTCTTCAGTAGCCAAGGCACTGGACATCCCTTTTATTGTTGACAACACTCTGGCTACACCGTTTCTCTGCAGACCCATCGAGCATGGCGCCAACATCGTCGTGCACTCCGCTTCCAAATATATCGACGGCCATGCAACCAGCCTTGGAGGTGTCCTTGTAGACGGCGGTAATTACAACTGGGATAACGGCAAATTTCCCGGTCTTGTGGAGCCGGATAATAGTTATCATGGACTCAAATACACCGAGACCTTCGGATCTGCGGCATATATCGTAAAAGCCAGGGTTCAGCTGCAAAGAGATTTCGGCTGTACCCCCAGTCCCTTTAACGCTTTCATGTTTCATCTCGGTCTTGAAACCCTTCATCTGAGAATGGAACGCCACAGTGAGAATGCTTTGAAGCTTGCGGAATTTCTCTCAGAGCACCCCTGCGTAGAATGGGTAAAATATCCGGGATTGAAAAGCAGTCCTTATCATGCACTGACACAAAAATATCTTCCCAAGGGCAGCAGTGGAATCATGAGCTTTGGAATCAAAGGCGGTGCCAAAGCAGGAAAAGAGTTGGTAAAACATCTTGATTTGGTTCGACTGGTAGTTCATCTGGGCGACCTGCGCACCAGTATCCTCCACCCTGCAAGTACAACCCACAGGCAATTAAACGAGCAGCAGCAGATCACCTCCGGAATCTATCCTGAGATGATCCGTGTCTCCGTGGGAATCGAGGACATTCATGATCTCATCGACGATTTTGATCAGGCTCTTCGTGCAGCAGGAGTTTAAAAGTTAACATGAAGTTGATAAAATGAAAAATAGCGAGGTGATTCCATGAATCGATGCGTGATCATAACAGCCTTTCAGTCAGCACCCCTACTTCATTCCTTTGATTTTCATCAAAGTGATTTTATCATCTGCGCTGATGGAGGTTATATGCATGCCGCACAAGTGGGACTTCGACCCCATGTCCTGATCGGCGATTTTGATTCTCTTGGCAAGGAAGCATTGGAGTTGCAAAAGGATTTTGAAGGCAGCGGAGGCCGTATCATCCGGCTTCCTGCGGAGAAGGATGATACGGACACGCTGTACTGTCTTAAATACGGCAT
>JAQSXD010000452.1 GCA_029266295.1 Bacillota bacterium
TGACCAGTGGGTTAAAAAGATTCTTGACTCGGTAGACACAAGCAACATGAAAGTCATTGCTCTGATGGATACCGTCTCCGTTGTGGAGGAAGAAATCAAGGAAGGCATGGAAGAGGAAGAACATGATGCAGATAGTGATCATGATAGTGAACCTGCTGGCTCTGAAGACAGCGGAACAAAAGAGAATGAAACGGAAGAACCAGAATATGACGAACACGTTTGGACTTCTCCCAAAAATGCCGTTCAGATCACCTCGGGAATCATGGAAGGGCTTTGCGAAGTAGATCCTGACAACGCAGAAGAATACCGTGCCAATGCAGCTGCCTATATGGATCAGCTGAACAAGCTGGACGGAACCTTCAAAGCACTGGTGGACGGCGCAGTTCGAAAAACCATCGTATTCGGAGATCGTTTCCCCTTCCGGTATTTTGCAGATGAATACGGATTGGATTACTGGGCGGCATTCCCTGGTTGTTCCACAGAAACGGAACCCAGTGCTGCAACGGTGGCATTTTTAACGGATAAGGTGAAGGAAGAAAAAATACCTGTAATCTTCAAGATTGAGCTCAGCAACGGAAATATCGCGCGGTCGATTTCCGAAGCTACAGGTGCCAAGGTCCTTACCCTTCATTCCTGTCACAATTTGACGAAACAAGATTTTGAAAACGGGGAAACGTATCTCAGCCTCATGGAGAAAAATGTGGACGCCCTGAAGGAGGCATTATACTAACATGACGGATGCTCTGATTACCTGCAAAGACTTGACCTTTCGCTACGACGGAAAAACAGTCGTAACAAATCTATCCTTTACCATCGATCCCGGTGACTACCTGTGTATCGTCGGAGAAAATGGTTCTGGGAAAAGCACGTTGATTTCCGGACTGCTTGGCTTAAAGAAACCCCACTTCGGCAGTATCAGCTTTGGAGCCGGATTAAAGCAGACCGATATCGGCTATCTGCCCCAGCAGACAGAGATCCAAAAGGATTTCCCCGCAAGTGCATACGAAGTTGTTCTTTCGGGTCGTCTCAGTGCAGAAGGGCTATTTTCCTTCTACAGAAAAAAAGATAGACAGATTGCTATGGAAAATATGGGGCAACTCGGGATTTCCCATCTCAGGAATCAGTGCTATAAAGAGCTTTCCGGCGGGCAGCAGCAAAGAGTGCTGCTCGCTCGTGCCCTTTGTTCTGCCAAACGAATGTTGATTCTTGACGAACCGGTAAGCGGCCTTGATCCCGTCGTTTCAGCGGAGCTTTATCGCCTCATGCTGAAAATAAACAGGGAAATGAACATGACGGTGGTAATGGTTACCCATGACATCAGAAACGCTGCGGCACATGGAACGAAAATTCTTCATATGGATGGGCAGCCGCTGTTTTTCGGCCCCACTGCGGATTATATCTGCAGTGAAGCCTACCAAACCATCATGGGAGGAGGACGCAGAAATGTTTAATCTAATGGCGGAGCTTTTTTCTTACCCGTTTATTGCAAGGGCAGTTGTCGTAGGGATTCTCGTATCCCTTTGTGCAGCGCTTCTGGGTGTAAGCCTCGTTCTGAAGCGCTACTCCATGATCGGAGATGGATTATCCCACGTTGGCTTCGGTACTTTGGCTGCCGCCACCGCGCTTAATGTGGCGCCTCTCACAGTCTCGGTGCCCGTAGTTGTCCTGGCGGCTTTTCTGCTCCTTAGATTGACGGAAAACAGCCGAATCAAAGGAGATGCCGCGATCGCATTGATTTCAACAAGCTCCCTGGCAATCGGTGTCATCGTCATCTCCCTGACCACAGGGATGAACACTGATGTCTGCAATTATATGTTTGGCAGCATTCTGGCCATGAGCAAGAATGACGTTACGCTGAGCATCATACTTTCCATTGTAGTTTTGGTCCTTTTTGTGGTCTTTTACCACAGGATTTTTGCAGTAACCTTTGACGAAACCTTTGCCAGAGCAGTGGGAATGAAAACCGGGCTGTATAACATGCTGATCGCTGTTTTGACTGCGGTTACCATCGTTCTGGGAATGCGTATGATGGGTGTGCTTCTGATCTCCAGCCTCATCATATTTCCGGCGCTGACGTCCATGCGCATCTGCAAGCGTTTTTTAACCGTGACCATCAGCTCTGCAGTCATATCTGCCGCCTGCTTTTTCGTGGGAATGATCTTATCCTATGAATTTGCAACGCCAACGGGAGCGAGTATCGTTATGGTCAATATCTTTGTCTTCCTATTATATTGGATCATAGGGATCGGAATGAGAAAGGTAGCACAAAAATGAAACAGAAAATAATCATCCTGGTTCTGGTGTTAGTCACCGCGACCGGTTCCATGTTCACCGGCTGCAGTCAAAACGATTCCTCATCAGAGAATTCACTTCCCCGTTCCACCAGCGGCACAGATTCGGCAACAGGCAGCACCGGCGGGCTCTCTTCCGGCAGCATCGGCATCGCAGCAAGCGGTGACGGTGATGTTGATGTGGACATTACAGAAAAAATGTACGTTTCCTATATCAATGAGATTTATGTGAATACCCCCGATTATATCGGCCAGAATATCCGGATTCAAGGTATGTTTCAGGCGTACACCGACGAAACCACAGGGCTGACCTACTACTACGTGTACCGAGTGGGTCCGGGATGCTGCGGAAATGACGGCAGCATGTGCGGTTTTGAATTTACCTGGAGCGGCGATTTGCCGAAAGATAATGACTGGATTGAAGTAATCGGTACGTTGAGAACCTATGAGGATGACGGCTGGACCTATCTTACTTTGGATGCCTCTTCAGTTACTGTAATGAAAGAGCGGGGCGCAGAAAATGTTCTTCAATAATCCGCGTCCCGCTATCATATCCGGTTTTAATATCGCTTTAGGCTGTTTTCAAATACATCATGAGCAAAGTATTATTCCAATGGAGTCCCTTCCTCAGGGGCTCCATTTTCCTTTTGGTCCGATCTGTTATATAG